>DASRPN010000115.1:0-17828 GCA_035646355.1 Pyrinomonadaceae bacterium
TCCGACGGCTTTGGCCTAACACAACTCGAAGCACAGTCATGGAAGCTGCCGGTAATTTCGTCACGTTATTGCGGCGACGTCGTCGAAAACGGATTCAACGGGCTGCTGCTGGAAAACGTTTCGGCAACGGCGATTTCAAACGTACTTAATCAACTGTTGCATTCGCCCGAGTCGCTCCACGCCATGTCACAAAACTCGCGCGTCGACGAGCGGTTTAGTTTGGACTCACTAGCAACTTCGTTATCGAGCTTGTAAGCGTGCAATCGACCGCCACCTGGAACCGCCTTCCGCTCGTCATCGCGCCCGCTCCCTCATTGACCTGGCGCTCGACTGTGCTGGGAATTCTGAGCACGGGGATGGGGACGATCATCGCGGTATTGCTGATTCCGGAAGATCCGGCCGCGCCCGGCGCGCTGTTTTACCCGGCACTCATTTTGTCCGCCGGACTTGCCACAGCGCCGGTTGCCGGTGCCCTGCGACAACCAAAAGCGATCCTGCGTGGCGAATCGCTCGTCGCGCTCGCGCCGATCTACTGGCTGCTGCTCGACCTGCTGCAAGGCGTTTACTCGTTGGACTACATCACAGCCGAAGAAGTGCGGATTGCTTTCATCGGTATCGGTCTGTTTGTCGCCACAGTTTGGGTAGGTGCTATTCGCCGTCCCTGGAAAATGCCAAACGCGTTGACTCGCTCCGTTTCGCAGGAGTTTTCGCTCAACACTTATTTCGCTCTCGCGATCGCGTGTTTTCTGATCGGCATGTTGAACTTCGCGATCGCGTGCAACTTCAACGTGTTTCAGATGGTCCATTACCTGGGCCAGGAGCGCTGGGCAGCGCCGTGGGGCCGAGGGCAGTTGGGCGGGTGGGATGCATTTCTGGATCACTTGCAGTACTTCGGATACCTGCTGCCGATTCTTACGGTTGTAATCTCGAGAAGGTCAGGCCTGCGTAGTTCGCGAACATTGGTCTGCATCGCAATGTCGATCGTCATGACGTTGTTCCTGGCGCAGAGCGGCAGCCGTAGGGTGATCGGAGTGGTCGCTGGCATGGCCCTCGTGCTGTGGGTATTGGACCAGCGGCAACTCCGGATCAAACACCTGTTCACGACAGTCTTCGCTATCGTTGCGCTGCTGGCGGCGTTGCAAATCATGCTCGAATACCGAAACGTCGGTCTCGGCGCGATTGTTGGCAACGCGGATACGTCAGTCAGTAGCCGGAGAGAGAAGAGTCAGTTTCTGGAAGTGCAGCACCTGCGCGTGGACGACAACTTTTATCGTCTCTGTCAGATCATTCAGCTCATTCCGCAAACTCATCCGTTTGTCTATCACAGATACCTGGTTTACGTGATGGTCCGTCCGGTGCCGCGTGTGTTCTGGCCGGAGAAGCCCGTCGATCCTGGATTCGACCTGCCGACTGCGTTGGGTGTTGAAGGTGTTTCGTATTCCTATTCGGTTATTGGTGAGCTTTACATGTCGCTGGGTTTAATTGGGATCGCGCTTGGCGGCTGGTTTTACGGTCGTGTGGCGGCGCTGGCGAGTGGCCTGCTTAAACGCGCGACGACGCAGGGCGCGCTCGTGATCTATAGCATCATCGTTATGGCGTTGTTCTCGGGTATGCGTTCGATCCTGGAATTGATCCTCGTGAGTTACGTTGTGCTTGCGTGGGTTGGCCTGGCGCAACTCTTTATTAAGTTGAGACACGCGCGAACTCAGTGAATATCGCGTGAAAGTTTTTGTTCTAACTGATTCGCCTTCGCCTTATCAGGTCGAACTCTTCAATGAGATCGCCACCCACGGCGACTGCGAGTTGCGTGTCGGATACTTGCGCAGCCGCGATCCGTTGCGACAGTGGACGCCACCGCGGCTGCTACACGAGGCCATTAATCTGGATTGCGGCGGTGGTGGGATGGGACAGGCACGCGAAGCTGCACGCGAGTCGGACCTCGTCGTTTTCAACTACTACTTTCATCCACACGCCACGGAGTTGATCGGCGAACGCGCTGCGAGCGGTGGGCCATGGTGCTTTTGGGGTGAACGTCCGGGGTTTCGCCAGCCAGCGTGGGCCGCCTGGGGTGGACGCTTGTTGCGGAGATGGAAGCTGGCGCGGTTGCACCAGTCGTCGGTGCCGATCTGGGGCATAGGGAAGTTTGCGATCGACGAATACCGGCGCGAGTTTGGACCGCAGCGACCGTATTTCAACTTGCCGTACTTTTCTGATCTCAGACGGTTTGAAAGAGAGACTCGAAACGGAAGAGATGAGCGCGTGTTTTTATTCAGCGGGTCGTTGATCGCGCGCAAAGGTATTGACCTGATGGCTCGTGCGTTCGTTCAACTCGCGTGCGAGTTTAATGACGTACGACTCCGGATCGCAGGCGACGGCGAATTGCGTCAGGGGCTGGTGCAGTTGTTGCGACCCGTGAGTGACCGAGTTGAGTTTACGGGTTTTAAGAATTGGGATGAGCTGCCGGAGTTGTATGCGTCGGCAGATGTGTTGTGCGTCCCATCGCGTTACGACGGGTGGGGGCTTGTCGTTCCTGAGGGACTCGCTTCCGGACTGCCTGTGATTGCGACTGATCGAATGGGTGCAGCGTTGGAGTTTGTGCGAACGGGAATTAACGGTTGGCTGCTTCCGGCGAGTGATGAGATGGCGATTCTGCAAGCGATGCGGGAAGCGATGCGGCTTAAGAAGGATCCGCTTGTAGTGTTATCGCGAGGCGCTCGCGAGAGCGTTAAGGAGCACACGTTGAAACACGGATCGGAACAATTTATTCGATTCGCACGGGAAACAATCGGTGTGTAGCATTTCAGGAGTCTTCAGCACCGTGGATGCTGCGTCATACAAAGAAGCAGTAACGCGAATGAACTCCGCACTAAAGCATCGTGGTCCAGACGATCAAGGGATCACCGTTTGCGGCGACGTCTGTCTCGGAAACACGCGTCTTGCGGTTCTCGATACTTCGCACGCCGGCCACCAGCCAATGAGCGATCCGGAAACTGGTAACTGGATCACGTACAACGGCGAGACTTACAACTTCAAACAACTACGCAGCGAAATCGACAGCGATCCGCACGCCTGGGGATCGAGTTCCGATACGGAAGTCGTTCTGCGTGCATATCGGAAGTGGGGAGTCGATGCGTTTCGTCGTTTGCGCGGCATGTTTGCGCTCGGGCTCTGGGACGAAAGCAGGCGGATGTTGGTGCTTGCTCGAGATCCGCTGGGGATCAAGCCGCTTTATTACCATCGGACTGAGCACTTTCTGGTATTTGCATCGGAGGTTCGGGCGCTGCTCGCAAGTGGTCTGGTCCCGCGACGGCTGTGCAGCGATGGACTTGATTCATACCTGGCAAATGGTTCCGTCGAAGCGCCGTTGACCATCGTCGACGGCGTAAAACAGTTGCTGCCGGGACAATACCTGCAAGTCCGAACCGTCGCGGAAGGAAAACTGGAAGTCACCACCGACGACTTTGTGGTCGAGCAACGCAAAGTTGATGTCCCGCGCAGCCGCGCGGACGCAGTCGCACAACTCAGATCGGAGTTGGAAGAGTCTGTTCGTTTGCACCTCGTCAGCGACGTACCCTTGGGTGTGTTTCTTTCCGGTGGCGTCGACTCCAGTGCGATGGTCGCTTTGACCAGCCGCATAGTTGGCCAGCCACCGCGGACGTTCAGCGTAGTGTTCGACGAACGAGCCTACTCGGAGGCGCCTCACGCGCGCACGATCGCCGCGAAGTTCCGCACCGACCATTCCGAAACACGTTTAAATGAAGATCAGCTGCTGGACATGTTGCCGCAATCGCTCGCGTCGTTGGACCAACCCACGATGGACGGCATTAACACATTCGTTGTTTCACAGGCGGTTAAGAACGCGGGTGTGACGGTCGCGCTGTCCGGCCTCGGTGGCGACGAGTTGTTCGCGGGTTATCCGAGCTTCAAACGCGCGCTGAAGGTTGACGCGATGTCACCATTGTCGAAACGGCTTTTGCGCGCGACGTCACGGTTCGGAAAGATCGCGTTAAATGGTTCGACACAGCGAAGCAAGTTCTGGCAGCTAGCGGCGAGCGATTGTGCGCCGGCGGATGTTTATCGAGTCACGCGTCAACTCTTCGCGCCGGATTATGTGCGACGACTGACGCGCCACGAACCTCATGCGTCCTATCTGTCTGTCGCCTCGGACCACGACGTCATTAACCAAATCTCTGTGCTCGAGCTGCGCGGCTACATGACGAACACGTTGTTGCGCGATACGGATGCGATGAGCATGGCCCACTCGCTCGAGGTGCGTGTGCCGCTGGTTGATACGAAGGTCGTGGAGTTTGCGCTTTCGCTGCCGGGCAAATGGAAGTTGGGTAACGGCACGAATGGCGTCCCGAAGCCGTTGCTGGCTGACGCTGTCGCAGATTTGCTGCCCCGAGACCTCCTGACGCGTCCGAAGATGGGCTTCACACTCCCGTTCGAGAAGTGGCTGCAGGGTCGTTTGCAAACCGAGATCGAGTCAGCGTTTGAAGACGACGGACAACTTCTCGCCTCGGGACTTGCGGCAAACAGCGCCCGGGATGTGTGGCGTAGGTTTTTGCGGAAGCCTCGCGCAATCGGATGGTCGAGGCCGTGGTCGTTGTACGTTCTCGCGCGATGGTGCGAGATCAACGGAGTCAGACCGGAATGAGAGTTCTTCACGTGATACCTTCGGTGTCGGCACGTTCTGGTGGGCCAGCTATGGCAATAGTTCCGATGTGCCGGGCGCTTCAAAGGCGCGGTGTCGAAGTCGTGCTGGTTACTACTGACGCTGCAATGCGAAAGTTCGAGTTTTGCCAGGCGCTCGACTACGAAGGTGTGCCCGCGATCTTTTTTCCGAATCAGTTAGGCGAGTCGTTCAAGTATTCGCGACCGCTATCGGTCTGGCTTAAGCAGAATGTGCGTGGCTACGAATTAGCCCACATTCACGCCGTCTTTAATCATTCCTCGGTGGCGGCAGCGCGAGAGTGCCGGAAGCAGCGCGTTCCATACGTCATCCGGCCGCTGGGCACGCTTGATCCATGGAGCATGAAGCAGAAGTCGCTGCGCAAGCGACTCTTCTGGTCGCTTGCAGGTGAATCGATGCTAAGTGGCGCCGCAGCCGTGCATTACACGTCGCGCGCGGAACAGACAGCCACCGAAAATTTGCTCGGTGTGAATCATGGGCAAGTCATACCTCTTGGTATTGAAGCGATTGGCGATTCGGCGAATGACGGACGTGGGGATCGGTCGCTGAGTCCATACGTGCTCGTGTTGTCTCGTCTTCATCCGAAAAAGGGCCTGGACGTTTTGATCGACGCGTTCGTCGCGCTCGCGCAACGGGCGGAGTTTGATCCCTGGCGGCTGGTTATCGCCGGCGATGGACCAACGAACCATGTAAACTTGCTTAAGAGAAAAGCTGCGGCAGTAAAAGAGCGAATCGTGTTTACTGGTTGGCTCGATGGTGAACGGAAAGAGCAGATGCTGCGCAACGCGTCGTTGTTGGTGCTGCCGTCGTACCAGGAGAATTTTGGTCTGTGCGTCATGGAAGCGCTGGCGCGGTCTGTGCCGGTACTCCTCAGCCCGCACGTAAACCTTGCTGATGAAATTGGAGAGGCAAATGCCGGTTGGATTGCTCCAGTCGAACGCCAAACATTGACCGAAACGTTGGCGACGTTAATGAGCAACCCAGACGAACTTGCGAAACGTGGCAGTGCAGGGAAGTTACTGTCCCAACGTTACTCATGGGAACGCGTCGCAACTGAGCTGACTAACCTTTACTCGCAGATAACGAATGGCAGCACCGGCGTACACTGAATTTGAATGGCAAACTGAACGGGCAGCCAACGGGGCGTCAGGAGAGAAGCTTACCGAGGTGTTCGTCGGTCTCGTTCAGAAGCTCGACGGTGTCCGATCCATATGCGACCTCGGTTGCGGCAACGGCCACATCGCCGGACGTCTCGCCGCACTTGGATACGAAGTAACAGGGATCGACGCCTCGCGAAGTGGTATTCGGATCGCCCGGCGTGCACACCCATCAGTGAAATTTGTTGAGGCCAGGATAGACCTTGAGACCCAGCAATTAGGTTTGTCCGGATCCGATCTTGTTATCTCGAGTGATGTAATCGAGCACCTGTATCGACCGGCGGATCTTGTAGCAGCGGCCTTTTCACTGCTAAAGCCCGGCGGTCATGTTCTACTCGGGACGCCCTATCACGGTTATCTAAAGAATCTCGCGCTCGCCCTTAGCGGACGTATGGATTCACATTTTTCAGCACTGCACGATGGTGGGCATATCAAGTTCTTCAGCGTTAAAACAATGTCGCAACTGATGACCGCGCACTCATTTCGAGATCTCAGTTTCACATTCTCCGGACGCGCGCCGTGGCTCTGGAAAAACATGATCTGCCACGCTCGCAAACCCGCTCAATAAATGCTCGACCGGATCACTCCGCTGATTTTGACTTACAACGAGGCGCCGAACATCGCACGCACGCTCGACAGCCTACGTTGGGCCAGCGAGGTCGTCGTGGTCGACAGCTTCAGCACCGACGACACGGCCACCATCGCGGCGTCCTTTCCGAACGTGCGCGTAATCCAACGCGCCTTCGACTGTCATCGCAACCAGTGGGAGTTTGGACTTAAACAAACCGGCATCTCCACGGAATGGGTGCTCGCACTCGACGCGGACTACATCGTGACCACGGATTTAATCAATGAGTTTGAGAACCTAAAGCCATCCGCTCAAACGACTGGCTACCGCGCGAGCTTTATTTACTGCATCGCCGGAAAACGACTGCACAGCGGCATCTATCCTGCCGTGACGGTGCTCTATCGCGCCGCCGTCGCAAACTACATTCAGGACGGACATACGCAAAGAGTTTCACTCGATGGAGAAGTGGAAGAACTGCGCTCGCCGATCCTGCACGACGATCGAAAACCATTACGACGCTGGTTTGAATCACAGAAACGCTACACAAAGCTTGAAGCACAAAAGCTCCGCGCGGCCCGTCCCGCTGAGCTCAGCTCCGTGGATCGACTACGACGTTGGCCACTGATCGTCCCGCCGCTCGCATTGTTCTACTGCCTGATCGTGCGTGCCGGCGTCTTCGACGGGTGGGCCGGCTTTTATTACGCGTTCCAACGAACCGTTGCCGAATTGATGCTCTCGCTTTACCTGATCGAAAACCGTCGTAGCAACTGATGTACATCCTCGGTATCAACGCCTACCACGGCGACGCTTCAGCGGCCATCGTTCACAATGGCAAGCTGATTGCCGCTGTAGAGGAGGAGCGCTTCAATCGCATCAAACACTGCGCCGGTTTTCCCGAGCAGTCGATACGTTACTGTCTTAAGGCGGCGGGAATCAGTCTCGTAGATGTGGACCACATCGGCATCTCACGCGATCCGTCAGCGCACCTGCACAAAAAAGTGCTGTTTGCCGCGTCGCGGGCTGCCAAACAGGCAACGGGTTTAATTAGCCAGGTCAAGGATCGGCTTGGCAACGCTGCTAAGGTTCGAGATCTAAAATCCGAAATGGCGCGTGTCTTGGACGTCCCGAAGAACGCTATCCGAGCGCAGTTTCACAACGTCGAACATCATCGTGCGCATCTCGCAAGCTGTTTCTATGTTTCGCCTTTCGAACGCGCCGCGTTGCTGTCGATCGACGGCTTCGGCGACTTCATCTCGACGATGTGGGCCACGGGGCAGGGCAACGACGTCGAGATACTCGGACAGGTCGAATATCCACATTCGATCGGAATCGTCTACACAGCGACGACACAGTTTCTCGGCTTTCCGCACTACGGCGATGAAGGAAAAGTCATGGGCCTCTCGCCTTACGGCCGCCCGCGGTTTATCGACGAGTTTCGCGAGATCGTGCGCACGGAAGAGAACGGGCAGTTTCGATTAAACCTCGACTACTTCCGCCATCATTCGGAAGGCGTCGAAATGACCTGGGACCGCGGCTCACCGGAGATCGGCCGCATCTACTCGGATCGTTTCGCAGAGACGTTTGGACCACCGCGCGAGGCGGGCGCAGCGCTTTCCGATCGCGAGCGCGATATCGCCGCGAGTCTACAACTGCGTTTGGAAGAGGTCGCTTTTCACGTGTTGAATCGCTTGCACGAACAATCCGGACTAACTGATCTCGGGCTCGCAGGCGGTGTCGCTTACAACTCCGTGATGAACGGAAAGATACTGTTGCAAACGCCGTTTCGCCGTGTCTTCGTTCAACCCGCGGCGGGAGATAGCGGCACTGCGGTCGGCGTCTGTTATGAAATCTGCAAACGTGGTGAGCACCTGCTTAGTGCTTACACCGGTCCCGAGTTTTCAAACGACGAGATTCGTGCCGCGCTAATCAACGCGAAGCTAAACTTCACGACGTACACCGAAGACGAGGTCACAAAGCACGCCGCGCAAGACATCGCTTCCGGCATGGTCGTCGGGTGGTTTCAGGGCAAGATGGAGTTTGGACCACGCGCACTCGGTAATCGATCGATCGTCGTCGATCCGCGCCGCGCAGAAATGAAAGACATACTCAACGATCGCATTAAGAAGCGCGAGCCGTTTCGACCGTTCGCGCCGTCGATCCTCGAAGAACGGGTCGGTGATTACTTCGAGCAAACGCATCCGGCACCGACAATGCTGATGGTCTATCAGGTACGTGCTGAGCGACGCGCTGAAATTCCCGCTGTGACGCACGTCGACGGCTCCGGCCGTTTGCAGACCGTCTCGCGCGAGGTTAACGCCCGTTATTATCAACTCATCGCTGACTTTGCCGAACTGACCGGCGTCCCCGTTCTCCTGAACACGTCGTTCAACGAAAACGAGCCGATTGTCTGCACCCCCGACCACGCCATCGATTGTTTTTTGAAAACACGGATGGATGCGCTTTATATTGGGAACCACGCGGTACGCAGGACAGGAGATCACGGATGAGGATTCTGATAACGGGAGGTGCAGGGTTCATTGGTTCGCATTTGTGTGAACGTCTGCTCGACGAAGGGCAGGAAGTGCTGTGCCTCGACAACTTTTTCACCGGCCGGCGCGAAAACATACTGCATCTACTCGACAACCCGCACTTCGAATTGATCCGGCACGACGTCACTCTCCCGATTCTTCTCGAAGTGGACCAGATCTACAACCTCGCGTGTCCGGCGTCTCCGGTCCACTATCAATACAATCCTGTCAAAACAGTGAAGACCAACGTGATGGGCGCCATCAACATGCTTGGCCTCGCCAAACGCGTGCGCGCGCGCATCCTCCAGGCCTCGACGTCGGAGGTTTACGGCGATCCCCTCGTCCATCCGCAAACGGAAGATTACTGGGGCCACGTCAATCCGATCGGCATCCGTTCGTGTTACGACGAAGGTAAACGCATCGCCGAAACGTTGATGACCGACTATCACCGCCAAAACAAGGTAGACATTCGTATCGCGCGCATCTTCAACACCTATGGACCACGAATGCTGGAGGACGACGGACGCGTCGTTTCCAACTTCATCGTGCAAGCGCTCCGCGGCGAACCCTTGACGCTCTACGGCGAAGGCGAACAAACGCGTTCGTTCTGTTACGTCGACGATCTGATCGGTGGCCTGATCAAACTCATGAACACTGACGGCCTGCACGACCCGATCAACCTCGGAAATCCAGGTGAGTTCACGATCAAACAGTTGGCGGAAGAAGTGATTAAGATCTGCGGTTCGAATTCAGGATTGACGCATCTACCGTTGCCGGCAGACGACCCGCGCCAACGCAGGCCCGACATCACAAAAGCGCAAACGCTGCTCGGGTGGACGCCGACGATACCGTTGCATGAGGGACTGGAAAGAACAGTTGCGGATTTTAAGGGGAGGGTGTGAAGTAATCATTTTCCGTTTGTCATTTTCCATCTCTCATTTTTCATTTTCCTTCTGTGTGAGGTTCGCCCGGACTGTCGCGCGTACTGCGCTCGTCACGTAGAACCAAAATGAAAAATGAAAAACGGCAAATGGAAATGACAAATAGTTAGTTCTTGAGATTCCTCCTTCTTAATCAGTGTTTCTACCCCGATGTGGTCTCCACGGCACAACACCTCACCGATCTCGCCACCGAACTGGCAGCCCGAGGACATGACGTAACCGTAGTGACCGGCGATCGGGGTTACGACGATCCTACGGTGCGTTTTCCGCGAAACGAGCGCTGGAAGGACGTCCGCATAATTCGCGTCCCTTCGCTGTCTCTCGGCAAACAAAGCAAATGGCGTCGCGCGCTCGGTTTCGCGAGTTTTCTGGCGAGCTGCGCCGTTCGCTTGCTCACGTTGCCACGATTCGACGTCACCGTGGCGCTTACGTCGCCGCCTCTCATCTCTTTTCTCGCAACATTGTTCGTGAAGTTAAAAGGCGGGCGCTTCTGTTTTTGGGTGATGGATCTTAACCCGGATGAAGCGATCGCCGCCGGCTGGCTTCGACCAGACTCGGCACTCGCTCGACTGCTTCACTCGATGCTTCGTTACAGCTTCATGAACGCGGACAGGACCATCGTTCTGGATCGCTTCATGAAAGAGCGACTGCTCGCGAAGGGCGCGGACGCCGAACGCGTCGCAGTCGTTCCGCCTTGGTCCCACGACGACGCAGTCGCGTATTCAGCAGCGGGACGGGAAGCGTTTCGCCAGCGACACGGGCTTACTGAGAAGTTCGTCGTGATGTATTCGGGCAACCACAGCCCTTGTCATCCGCTCGACACGTTGATGAGTGCGGCCGTCGAATTCAAGACTCGTGACGATATCGTTTTTTGCTTCATCGGCGGCGGCAGCGAACACGCGAAAGTGCGCGGCTTCGCGGCACGACACGAGCTCTCCAATGTGAAGTGTCTGCCGTATCAACCGCTCGACGAGCTTTCAAACTCTCTTTCAGCCGCAGACATACATGTTGTCGTCATGGGTGAAGCGTTCGTTGGTATTGTTCATCCGTGCAAGGTTTACAACATCATGTCTGTCGGCGCGCCAATCCTCTACATTGGACCAGAAACCAGTCACATCACAGACCTCTCAAACAGTAACTATCCGTTCTTTTTTACTCGTCACGGCGACACAGCGAGCGTCGTCGCCCGAATTCTTGATGGTCGCGGGTGGGAGCGCCGGCCGTTGAATACGTTTTCAAAACACACTCTGCTGCCCGAGTTGATCGACCTGCTCGAAGCAGAGCCGAAGTCAGAAGCTTACACCTTCGTGCGCGAGGTAACTCCGACTTGAAAACATATTTCGCCCTTTTCCTGATCGCCACTATCGCTTCGCTCGTGACCACGCCGGTGATCCGGCGGCTGTGTCAACGGCTGAAGCTGCTCGACGTGCCAGTCGATGGACGGCGGCTCCATCACACGGCAATACCACGGCTCGGCGGTGTGGCGTTGTATCTCTCGTGTCTGTCGGCGCTGTCGTTGTTACCGTTTGTCGACAACCTCCTGACGGAGACGCTGAGCGGTCTCAAGACGGAATTTCTTACCCTCGCGATTCCGGCGACGCTTGTACTGCTGGTCGGAGTTTACGACGACTTGCACGGCACGAACGCAGTGGTGAAGTTTGCCGCGCTCGGATTGATCGCCACGCTGTTCTACGCGATGGGTGGCCGCATCGATGCGTTATCGATTCCGTTGTTTGGTCCGGTGCAACTGCCCGCGCTGCTGTCGTTTGTTATCACGGTGGTCTGGTTGGTTGGGATCACGAATGCGTTCAACTTAATCGACGGAATGGACGGTCTCGCATCCGGCGCGGCGCTGTTCTCATCGCTCGTGATTCTTGGCGTCTCGGTCTCGCAGGAACGAACCTTGATGATCGTCGTGTCGCTCGTGCTTTGCGGCGCGGTCGCCGGATTTCTTCGTTACAACTTCAATCCGGCGTCGATCTTTCTGGGCGACTCCGGCGCGCTGTTTATCGGTTTTATCCTGGCAGCGCTGTCAGTTCTGGGTACGCAGAAAGCCACGACTGCGGTTGCGATAGTTGTACCGATTCTGGCGTTTGGTTTTCCCGTCGTCGATACGGCCATGACGATGGCGCGGCGAGCGGTGAGTCGCAAGCCAATCTTCACGGGCGACAACGAACACATTCATCACATGCTGCTCGCGCGCGGCTGGTCGCAACGGCGCGCGGTGCTGGTGCTGTATGGCGTATGCGCACTGTTTGGCCTCGTCGCACTCATCTTTCCAGCCAGCGGATCGAAACTGACCGGGTTCATGTTGTTCGTGATTTCGGTCGCTGTGATCATCGCGGTGGGCCACCTTCGTTATCACGAAGTCGACGAGATTCGCGCTGGCGTAAAACGAACCGTCGCCGATCGGCGGCTACGAGTCGCGAACAACATTCGCGTCCGGCGCGCGGCGCGGGCGCTTTCCAAAGCTTCCGATCTGCACGAGATGTTTGAAGCGATGCGGCACATGCTCGATTTCGGCGAATTTACTTTTGCAAACGCACTCGTCGGCGAGACCGGACGCGCCGACATGAATGAGCGCGCGTTTATGGCGAGCCTAGCACGACATCCGCAACAGGCTTTGGAACTCCGCAATGGGCGCGTGTCGTGGGAATGGTCGGCGGAATGGTCGGCGGAATGGTCGGCAAATGGCACTGACACAAGCGATAAGTTCCGGAATCGTTCCGAATGGTGCTTCCGTTTGCCGTTGATCAAAAACGGAGTCGAGTGGGGTTGGTTGAATTTCTACCACAGTCTGAACGGTGAAACGTTGCTGGTTGATACGAACTACCTGAGCGATCTTTTCCGGCGCGAGTTTACGGAGGCAGTCGCGAGAATCTTCACGTTGCACGAACTGCCAGTGATTACGACTGCAATCGAGATGGATTTAACACCGGATGAGGTCCGCGACAATTGCGCCGCGTAATCTTCTTCGCACTGGTTTCTTTGATTCCGCTGGCGGCGATTCCGTATGGGACTTTCGAAGCATGGTGGAAAGCGGCGTTTGTCTGTGCGGTGTTCGGGATCTGCACCGTAGCTATAATCGAAGCTGCGATCAGCGGTTCGAGTTACGTTGGACCGTGGTCGATTCTGTTGCCGCTACTGGCCCTCGCTGCGTTGGCGTCGATCCAGACGCTTCCATTTGGCTCGGTTCCGGACGCTGGTCTAACCGGAGCTCCGCCGTGGAGTGCGATTAGCGCCGATCCATACCAAACCCGCTTCTTTGTACTTCAAATCCTCGCACTGACAGTGTTCCTGGCATTGTTGTATCGGTATGCCGGTGATGAAGCGAACATCTGGATCTTGATTCACGTCGTGATCGGGGTTGCTGTGGCGAGTGCGATTTTCGGCATGCTCCGGCAGACAGCTCAGCCAAACACCGCGTTCGTGTTGCCACTGCTGAAACCCGGTCGGGGCTACGGACAGTTCATAAACAAGAACCACTTCGCGTACCTGATGGAGATGGCGTTTGGACTCGGGATCGGCGTCATCCTCGCGCGTGGTGTCAGACCGGATCGGATCATGCTCTACGTCGCGCTTTTGTTTCCGATCTGGATCGCGTTGGTCTTGTCTAATTCGCGGGGCGGAATCCTGGCGATGCTGACCCAGGTTTTGATCGCGACGTTGTGGTTTGTGCGGCCGCGCGCCGGCGTGCGAGCGGCGCTACTGGCGGGGATTGTCGTGGCGGTTTTGCTGGGCACGTTGTGGGTTGGCGGCGACAGGTTGGCGACCAACATCGAGTCAGCGACAACAGATTTCAGCGGCGACTCGACGCGCGACGGCGCGAGCAGAAACGAAATCTGGCGCGCAACTTTGAAGATGTTTGCAGCGCATCCGATCGCGGGCGTGGGGTTAGGTGGTTACTGGATCGCCATCACCGCGTTTCACGACGCGTCGGGAAATCTCACACCGCAGGAGGCACACAACGAGTATCTCGAGTTGTTGTCTAGCGGCGGTGTCATCGGATTAGCGATCGGAGTGTGGTTTGCCATCATGGTGATTCGCAGAATTAAGTTAGTCCTACGTCACGATCGTAGTCACTTTCGAGCGGTGCGCTTCGGCGCGATACTCGCGATCGCCGGAGTCATGGTCCACAGTCTCGTCGATTTTGGTCTCCACATGATGAGCAATGCGCTCATCTTCATGGTGTTGATAGCGATCGCGACCGTTTCCATAAATAAGAAAGTTATTGACCGAAGCGTGCAACAACAGTAGACTTAACCCATTGGACGGGCGAGTTTTAAGTCGCTGTGTTGTTTCTCTTGAGAAGGGATGTTTAGATGAACCAGAAACGACGTAATGGTTCCAGAGCAATTGCGGCGTTACTAATTTTCTTCATCGCACAGATTGGTCTTCAGGTAGGACTTGCTGAACCAACTGTCACTACAACAGCGACACCGATCCTTCCTCAGGCAGTCGGCAGATTAACCACCAGTAACAATCAACCGATCCAGGTTAACGGTAATAGCGCAGCGACCGGCGCGTCGATCGTCAGTGGCGCGACGCTTGAAACCGGCGCTAATCAATCTGCGACCGTCAACCTTGGCGCGCTTGGTTCCGTCGAGATCTCACCTAACACCAGAGTTGTGCTTACGTTTGACGATCAGGGCAATGTGAAAGCAGTCGTCGCGTTTGGTTGCGTGAAAGTCATTGCGAATACGAACGCCACTGGCGAGGTCGCAACCGATCAGGGCAGCGCTGGTAAGACTAATCCCGCAACCGGGGGTGAGCTGGAGATCAGCTACAAGCCGGGCACTGCTCCTGTGATTGGTCAAGGTGTTTGCACGAAGCCTGCGGGTGGTGAGATCCCATCATCAGACGATGGTGGCTTCGGACGGGCGCATGTGATTGCGATCGTCGCAGCCGGTACTGCGGCTGGGCTGACGCCGCTGTTTTTCCAGGACAACCCGAGCGGTCCTTCGGACTAACCTCAATAAAAGCTAAATCGTGTTGCTACGAAGCGTCGCTGCACTCTTCGCGATAGTGGTCTGCGTCTTCGGGATGCTGTCGGCGGCGAGGTTTGGTTACGCGCGTCTGCTGGGTAAGTACGCCGTCGCCGCAAGTTCGATTGCGGCCGCTGACCAGGCCGTCGCGCTCGCGCCTACAGATCCAGAAGTTCACCGCGCACGGGCGCGTGTCTTCAATCGTCTCCAACTACCCGCCGAGGCGCGGAAGAGTTTCGAGATCGCATCGCGTTTGCGATATCGCGACGATTACCTCTGGCTTGAACTAGGCAGCACACGTGACGGCCTCGGCGACACCACGGCTGCGTTGGCAGCGTTCGATCAAGCGGTCCAATGGGCGCCTTACTATGCGCACACTCTCTGGCAACGCGGTAACCTTAAGT
Source organism: Pyrinomonadaceae bacterium (assembly GCA_035646355.1). Lineage (GTDB taxonomy): Bacteria > Acidobacteriota > Blastocatellia > Pyrinomonadales > Pyrinomonadaceae > PSRF01. The sequence continues at coordinate 15,277 of DASRPN010000115.1, forward strand.
TGCGCATGGGCCGGTACGGCGAAGCGTTTGCCGACCTTCGTGCAGCCGCCGCAAGCAAGAGCAGTCTGCTCCCGAGCCTCGTCGACCTTGCGTGGGGACTCTCGCGCAATGACGTAAAGACTGCCGAACAACTAATCCAAATCGACAACGATCATGAGCGGCTCGCATTCGCGCGACTTCTTGCTCAGAGAGGGAAGGGCGACGAATGCGTCGAACAGGTTCGTTTGCTCGCCACGCCGCTTTCTGAGCAGAATAGACAGGAGCTCGTGCAACAACTCGTCGGGGCGAAAGCTTTTCGAAAGGGGTTTGAACTCTGGCGAACGGACACGCCGGCAGCAACTCCGTTAATACTCGACGGCGGGTTCGAGGAACTGACACGCCACCCGTTCGTTGATAGAGGATTCGGCTGGCACGTCGTTGCGAAGCCGGAGCCGGCAGTCCAGCCAGACGAATCAGAGAAGCGCAGCGGCAAGAAAAGTCTCCGGCTCGGCTTCAACGGCGACTGGAAAGCCCCAAACGAAACGATCTCGCAAACGATCGTTATCGAACCGGAAAGACGTTATCGCATCAGCTTCGGAGTCAAAACGAAAGACATCGTGACGGGTGGCCCGCCTGCGATTGCGATCAGGGATGCGGTCACCAATGAACGGCTAGGACAATCCGAGGTGTTTCCGACACCAACGAGTAGCTGGCAAACGATGAGTTTTGAATTCTCTACCAAACTTGGAATGCAAGCCGTCGTATTAGAATTTATGCGAGTTGCCGGCGACTGTAATCCGTGTCCGATCTTCGGCGAGTTATGGCTTGACGATTTAGTAATCGAAGATGTCATTACCGTTAATCCTCAGCGTTGAGACCGCCACCATGTCCGGCAGTGTCGCCGTATCGCGTGGCGATGAGATACTCGGCGTCGTCATGGGCGATGCGAGTATTTCGCATTCGAATACTTTACTAGCCGACGTCGACAAGCTCTTAAACGAAACAAAGACCATTCTACCGGAGATCGATCTTTTCGCAGTCGCGACAGGTCCAGGAAGTTTCACTGGACTGCGCATTGGCATCGCAACGACAAAAGCCCTCGCTGCGACTCTGGATCGTCCGACCGCCGGCATACCGACGCTCGAGGCAGTTGCGCTTTCCGGTGGTGTGTCAGCAGAGTCAGTGGCGTTGTTGCCGGCAGGACGCGGCGAAGTGTTTGCGCAATTGTTTTCTGTTTTGGGATCTGACTTAGTTGAAGCACTCGACGAAGCAGCACACATTCCGCCCGCGCGGCTATTCGAACGCTACGGTGATCTCGAAACCGTAACCTGGTGTGGCGAAGGATCAATCGCTAATCGTGAATTGATCCTAAGTTGGGCCAAGAACCGAGACTGGAGCATCGCACCACAGAGCACCGACCTCGCCACTCACGTCGCAAGACTCGCTTTCACCAGGTTCAACCGCAATCAATTTGAGAACCCGTTTGCGCTTCGAGCGATCTACGTCCGGCCTGCGGACGCGCAGTTAAAGGCTCCATGACATCAGCTCCGGCCCAAATCATTATCACGCGAATGACGGAGCACGACCTGCTCGAAGTCGTCGAGATAGAGGAAGCTTCGGGGCTGAGTCGATGGGGATGGGCCGCGTACTACGCCGAGCTCCAGGGCACTAATCGGGATCTGATGCTGATTGCGCGCATGGCCAGTTCGCCAATCATCGAACACCAGCGAATCGCCGGTTACATTGTCGCCCGTGAATCAGCCGGCGAGCTGCACATCAACAACGTTGCCGTGCGAGAACAGTACCGGCGCCGCGGCATCGGCAGCTTGTTACTGGGCCAAATTATGGAAACAGCGCGCCGGCTCAAAGTTCACGTGGCTTTTCTCGAGGTCCGTAGCGGGAATGAAACGGCCCAGGCGCTGTACGAAAAGACCGGATTTAAGGCCATCGCGCGCCGTCCGGACTACTATTCTGACCCCACGGAAGACGCTGTCGTCATGAGTCTAACGCTAGGCGAACACTAATATTTCCCCCGTTCTCGCGGGCCCTGCGATTACATGAATGGGGGGTGAATTACCAGCTTGATTTGCCTTAGTCGATGGGCTACCATTTTTGCGTGCGAGACAATCCAACTGGAGGTTTCCAGGCCGGTACCTCCGCAACCATCCTGCCCACTCCCATCTGTCTGAAAGGAGACATGCACGAACATGGACATCGCAACCACGGATAGTCTGAAAGAAGAGTTGATAAATCGAGATCCCGAGTTTAGGGAATTAGCAAGAGAACATCATAAGTACGAAGAACGTCTTAGTGAATTATCAGCTCTCTCCTATCCGAGTGATGAGGAACAACTGGAGGAAATTACGCTTAAGAAGAAGAAACTGGCCCTAAAGGATCAGATGTATTCGATGATGGTGCAATATCAAAAAGCACAGAGTCTGAGCCACTGAAACTGCCCAGCGGCGGTTTCTCCGAGTTTAGGATTGAAGGGGACGTGGAACCAAAGTTGCGCGTCCCCTTTGACGTTAATATTGGTTCTTGGTGCTTGTACTTTGTTAGTGGACAACTGACTA
>DASRPN010000116.1:0-27414 GCA_035646355.1 Pyrinomonadaceae bacterium
GGCGAACCTTCGACGACGAAGTTGTCGATGCGGTTCGTGCCCGTCGCTGACGAAGCCCCGTTGAATACGATTCGAAACGCCGCACTCGCGTTACCGTTCAGACCCGCGATGCTTGCCAGCGTAAACACCAGCGGCACGGAGCCAAACGCCGTCGCCGGCGTGTAAGCTGGACCAAAATCCACGAACGTTATTCCGTCGAGACTGTACTGGAACTGGTTGTTGTTGAAGCCGGTGCTGGTCCCCTGCGTCGCAAAACTCACGACGATGTTCGAGAAACCAAGCGTGCTCACGTTGAAGGTGATATCGCGACCGTTGTTGGCGGTCCCCGAACCTCCTTGCAGCGAAAGCGATTGTCCGGCAGGGTTTCCCAGCCGCGCGTTGTTGGTTGTGCCCGCGGCAAACAGGACATTTGCCACGATGAAATCGGTTGTGAGGACACCCGTCCCATGATCGACGACCAAATTCGAGTCGTTGAAATTCCAAATTGCTATTTCATTTGCCCGCGTTGCTTGCGAAGCGAGGAATAGCAACAGGATTGCACTGATGAGGTTCAAAGAAAGTCGCCGGGTAAGACGGCGCTTCAGGTTCATTGACATACACGTTCTCCTTGATGAGGTTTGTAGACACAAAAGTGCCGCAATCGAAGAAAGCAGGAGAATCTTTTAGAGACTCGTGAGGCTTTTCAGTTAGGGGCTCGGCTCTGAGGACAGCCAAAGCTTTCTCGGTAACGCACGCACAATAGTCTGAATCCGTTCGGTCGTCAACACAAATCCCCGTGTTTCTACACAACGCCGAAATAAGTTATAACTTACATCTCTAAGGGGGCGCGAGAACATGGGTAAGCAGTTTTTCAGGATCGACGATCGGGCGACTCTCGACGGTCTGATCTCAGATTCAAAGCAAAGGACGGTCCTGGTTTTTAAACACAGCAACGCTTGTGGGATCAGCGCGCGCGCCTATCGGGAGCTGGAGAAGCTCGAAGGTCAGGTTAATCTGCTGGAGGTTCAGGCTGTTCCCGAGTTGTCGCGCGAAGTTGAAAGCTTGACGGGCATCAGACACGAAACGCCTCAAGTGATATTGCTGCGCGACGGAAAGGCTGTTTGGGACGCTTCGCACTTCGACGTCACGGTGGATTCAGTTTCGCGCGCTTTGAAGTCGAACGCTTAAGGAATGATGTCCGAACCACGAGGACCGGCGATCGAACCGCGTGAGATCAAGCAGGAAGACGATTTCACGTTGCGCATTACCTGGGCCGACGACCGGCAATGCCGTTTCCGTGCGGCTGACTTGCGACGCGCTTGTCCCTGTGCTCAATGCGTCAACGAATGGACCGGCGAGCGAATGCTGAACGCCGCCAGCATTTCGGAGGAGCTCGAGATCAACGATTTGAGTTTAGTTGGCCGTTACGCGCTCAACTTTCGCTGGAGCGACGGCCACGAAACGGGAATTTACAGTTTTCGCTATCTGCGTGAGCTCTGTGAGCAAACCCCACAGCGCCACTAGCAAGGAAGTAGCCCAATGAACGAACGTGATTTCTTTAACGAGAAGGAAGAGGTCAAGAAGGCGACCTACAGTTGTCCCCACTGTCGCGAACGCGGCGAGTACGATGTTCGCTGGTTGAAGCGGACGAAGAAGAACCAACCACCCAGAGGCATGAACGAGCTGGACCGGGCGCGGTTTCAAAAGTCGCGCGACTATCTCGTCAGGATTGACGACATGCTGGCCTGCCGGAATGCGCGCTGCCGCCGCCGTTTCGACATCCCGAGCTCACAGACTGTCGTTTTCATCTAGCCGCGGCTCGGTTGGACACCCGTTCAAATAAAAACCCGACATTCGTCGGACGGACCTTTAGCCTCACACCGTAAAACCCGTCAAAATCCTCGCTTCTACATTGGCTCGCCCGTTGCACTTCTTTCCGCGGGCCCTCGGCCGTAAATAACCATGATTGAAACTCAACAGTTCGCGGGTGCGACAAAAACAAACACTTCCTTCTTGACCCCCTTGGAACGCCGTCTGGCGATTCGTGTACTGCCACGAATTCCGTCCTGGCTGGAGACTTATCACCTGACGATGCTGACGCTCGTTTGGTCGGGGCTGATTCTCTTCTTTTCCTATCTCGCGAAGAACGACCTTCGCTGGCTGTACGGTGTATCGGCGATGGTCGCGATGCAGTACGTGACGGACCATTACGATGGAAAGATCGGAAAGTATCGCGGGACGGGGCTCATCAGGTGGGGTTACTACATGGATCACCTGTTGGATTATCTCTTCCTCTGCTCAGTGATCATCGGTTACTCGTTCATTCTGCCCGAACGCTCGCGTTTTCAGATCCTGATCATGCTCGCGATCTTTGCCGGTTACGAAGTGAGCACGTTTCTGGCGTTCTCTGCGACCGACCGGCTGAAGATTAGCTATCTGAAGCTTGGCCCGACTGAGTTTCGGCTGGCGCTAATCGTAATCAATGGTTTGCTGGTTCAGTATGGCACCCGGACGATGGTTAATGGACTCAAGTACGTGAACATCGGCGCCGCCATTGTTCTCGCGCTCATGGTTTACCGCACTCACAAAGTCATCTGGGCTCTCGACATGAAGCAGAAAGACGCGGTTGTGACCGACTGACAACACCCTGCGATTCCGTCTGTCTTGTTTCCGTGTCAGTGTGTCTCACCATTTTGTGTACGGTTTACGGGCGAAACTCCCGTTCTCGTCTATTCGGAAAAACTTTTTCTGAAAAAGTGGCCCTTTTTGTTGGTGGCTTGCGCGTTAGCGGATGTGGCCTCTTCTTTGCAAGCTTAATCGGCGTCCTACGTTCTACACTTAATTTGGGAACTGCGAGCCAAGAAATTCGTTCGATACGATAGATTCCAACGGTAAGCTCGAAAAAAACAGCAATGTCTGAGAAGAAAACAATTCGAATAGTCAAAAAGGGTGAAAAGCAGGTCCGTCCGCCATCAGCCAAGGCTAAGACTAATACGGCACGTGAGACGGCGCGCGATATGGTTGACACGGTGACCAACTGGGTCAACGAGTTCCAGCAACGCCGCCGTGCCGAGACCACGAATGCGCTGAGAATCCTTTCGAAGACGCCTCGTGGCAGTGAAGCTTAGCCCTCCCCAGAAGTAGTCAAAGCAACTATCAAGGTGTGACCCCGGCTTTACCTCAAAGAGCCGGGGTGTGTCTTGTTTAGGATTTGTTTGACTCCTATCCGGTGCGGCGATAGCATCGACACCGTTCCGAACAATCGTGGAGTGGAGGCTGAACATGACGAGGAAAAGTTCTCCACGAAAATCGAAGAAGCAGACCGCCAGGCCTGTTTTCGACAGCATCCGCAAACCGAACGCGCCACCGGGGCATCCACTCTCGCGAGCGAAACCCGACGAAGTCGCGAGACCCGCAATGCGGAAAGCTAAGCACAAGCGCAGACCTGAGACCTCGGGCGACGAAGAATCATGACCACCGCTGAGAACGCGCTCAATGTCGGACCTGCGTTTATTGACCGTGCGATCGGCTTTCTCACCCGCGACTACTTACCAAAAATTGAACGCTGCCTCGAACAGTTAAGTGACGAACAGATCTGGTGGCGCGCGAACGAGGAATGCAACAGTATTGGAAACCTGGTGTTGCACCTTTGTGGGAATGCGCGGCAGTGGATCGTGTGTGGTCTTGGATCGGAACCGGACACTCGGATACGAGATGCCGAGTTCGCGCAGCGCGACCCTAACGCCCGCGCAGAATTGCATCAATTGCTTAGATCGACGGTAGCGGACGTCGAATCCGTCCTGCTTAATCTTCCACCTTCAACGCTGCTCCAGAAGCGAACGATCCAAGGGAGCGAAGTCGAGGTTTTGGAGGCCATCTTTCACGTAACCGAGCACTTCTCAATGCACACCGGTCAGATCATTATGCTGACCAAGATTCTCACAGCGACAGATCTGCGCTTCTACGGTTTCGAAAACGGCGTGCCGGTACATCGCTGGCGTTGATTGCGATTGGTGTCCGTGTTTAATATAGCGCATCCGGCGAGTGGGATTCCCAGCCGGAGCTTTCATAAAGTTATTCTTACGCCCAAGGAGCAGAATCTCAATGACCTATGTCGTTGCCGAACCGTGCGTCAACTGTCGCTATACTGACTGTGCCCTCGTTTGCCCCGTCGATGCGTTCCACCTCGACGACGACATGCTAGTGATCAATCCTGAAACGTGTATCGATTGCGACGCGTGCGTTCCCGAGTGTCCGGTTGAAGCGGTCTTTGCCGAAGCCTCAGTTCCCGCCGAGTGGGCTAGCTTTACTCCACTAAACGCCGAGCGCTCGCTAAGCGGACTACCGACAATCAGCGCCCGGCTCGATCCGCTTTGCGAGTAGGCAACTGATGAAAGGGCGCACTAAGTGGCTTGTGGGTGGTCTGGCGATTGGTGCCGGAGCTGTCAGTGCAGCCGGCGCTTTACTGAAGAAGAAGAAAGTGCAACCGAAACGAATTGATGTTTGGGCGCGGCCCGGAATGCTGGTAACGTTCCGGGCCGAACTCATGCCCGGCCGCGATCGGCACGGACGTACGTTTCGCGTTAAAGAGTTGCTCCCGAGCGGTCGTGTTTCACTGCATGGCGTTGACGGTGAACACGCTGAAAAGGAGTTTGATCGGATTGACCTGGATCGGCCGCTTGAAAAAACCGGCGAGTTCCCGCCGCGGACTATCTGACAAGACCTACCACTGATAAGTCTTACCCGGCTCCATTACTTTCAAATTCGGAATCTGCAATGCGTTCAGTTGCTCAATGATCTCGTCGCGATAGGTGGGCTTGATATGCACGGCCATGATGTCGAGTCCGTTGTGATTGAGTTTCTTCAACTCCTCGCCGAGTGAAGCGGGCGTGAAATGCCGTGAGACCTCGGCGAGTTGGGCCATCCGGTTCGGGAACGACGCCTCGATTAGTAATGCATCAACGTGCGGTGCGTTGTTCAGCAGCGTCCAAAAGTCTTCCGTCTCCGCCGTGTCCGAACTAAACGCCACACTCTTCTTCCCATCCGAAACGATTAGACCAACCGTCGGCACGATGTGATTGACGGGCACTGCGGTGACCGTCAGATGGGCGACCGGAAACGGTTGGCCCACAGGAATCGGCACGTATTCCATCACTGGACCATAGTCATTCTTCAGATCGGAAAAACGCGGATAGACGTTCCAGTTGAACACGTCGCGCTCCATCAGGCTGATAACTTCCGGTGTCGCGTGGACGCGCATCGGTTGTTGCAACGTGGGATAGAGATCGTCGATGAAGATCGGGAGACTGGCGATGTGGTCCATGTGAGGGTGCGTAACGATGATGTCCCTGACTTTGGACCGTTGTTCGTTTGTGAGGGCAATCGCAATACTGCCGGCATCGACCGCAACACAGTCGTCTATTAGAAAGCAGGTCAGACGTTGTTCCGGCGTTGCGTGACCGTTCGCGTCAAACGTACTGGGTAAGAGTTGGATTCTCACGAGCTACCGGCTCTGCTGAAATGACTGCGCAGCCGGAGCCAAGTATAAGCCAGAAACGAAACCCCAGCGAGGACTAAAATAGTAATCGACGTTTCAAGCTAGCGCGGCCTTAACTCGTCTACCAATGCCCGCAACGCGTGCAAGTACGCTGCTTCCTGTGCAGCAGGGTCGTGCTTGCGCGAGTGAATGCCACGGGAAACACGACTGCGGTGGAACGCGAGCTCGCTAGCCAGTTGATTTAAGCGCCTACGGGTGCGCCAACCTTTCACGCCGGTCCTGGACAAGGCGTCGAAAGACGAACCCATCCGACCACTAATCGATCCGAGTTTCTCATATTCCTCGCGAGTGAAAAGACCGCCTTCGATTTCAGTGACGAGAAACTGTCGGACCACCTGGCCCTCGCGGCGCAACGACAACGCGATCACGACTAGGACGATCAAAAATGCCGGCACCATCACGACAATGTAAATAAGCAAGAACGCTGCGCCTCCACCCAACACGGCTGAAGCGTTCCAGAGACTGTGCATGAAAATCGCCATCAACAGACCAACGATCGGCGTTATTAGTTTTACCGCAGTGTTGTTCGATTGACGCGCCAAACCTAAACCGATTCCAGCAAGACTCGTAAACAGCGGATGTGAAAACGGCGCGAAGAATCCACGCACGATTACAGTCGCTGTCAGGATGCCGCCGCTTTGTGCCGCAGCGTTCCCGTAATAAAGAATGTTCTCAGTCATGGCGAATCCCAGCCCCGCCATCGACGCATAAACGATCCCATCCACAATGCCGTCAAACTCGTCCTTCTTCGCGAAAAAGAAGATGAACAGGATGAGCGACTTGCCGGCCTCTTCAACGATCGGGGCGGAGATAACTGCTGTCGAAGCCTCGCCCGCGTTTGCGTCTTGCGCGAGCATACTGATAGTCAAACCAAAAATCGTATTAAAGAGAAACGCGAAGAACGCGGCCACCAACGCACCCCAGAAAAACGCAGTGCTCAGCATCCACAACGGTTCGCCTTCGTAACGGTCGATCCACAACACCAGTACGACATATAACGGCACCGGTATCATCGCTGCGAGTAGGCCAAGAATCAGACCGATTGGCCCAGTCTCGATGCCGATTACCAGCAACACGAGCAAGCCGAGGATTGACGCGATCAGTATCGCCAGGATGCCCAGTACGATTTTGATCGCGCTGATTTGTGGCGATCTTTGGATCGCGACTGGTGTGAAGTTCGGATTTTGCGGGTTTGGAAAAGTCATCGTGCAACGACACCTTTTAGCGAGCGCAGGTCAACGCGCGACCGCCGTCAATCGAGTAGGTTCCACCGGTGATCCACGCAGCTTCATCGGAAGCAAGAAACAGCACGAGCGCGGCAATCTCTTCGGGCCGTCCGGTGCGACCGATTGGGTGTGTGCTCTTCGAATGCTCGAGAAACGCAGCATACGCCTCCGCGTTCATCCCGCCGCGCTTGTGAATCTCAGTAACTACGACACCGGGGTTCACAGCGTTCACCCGAACGCCTTTCGCCGCCAGTTCCAACGCGGCACAGCGCGTCAGTTGGTCCACTGCCGCTTTCGAAACACAGTACGCAAGGACGCCGGGGAAGGAACGTAGACCAGTGACACTGGAAACGTTCACGATGTTTCCGCGACGGTCGATCAAACTCGGCAACGCCTTTTGCATGAGTCGAAACACGGCGCGCACGTTGACGTTCATCATTTCGTCCCAGGCTGCCTGCGACGTGTTCTCGATTGTGCCAGCGCTGAGAAAGCCAGCGGCATTTACTAACACATCCAGGCCGCCGAAAGTGTTCAGTGCCTCGTCGATGACGTGATCTGCTTCAGTTTCGTTAGATAGATCAGCTCGGACCGTCAATGCTTCCGCACCGGCGTTGCGAATATCCTCCGCCACTTCTTTCAAAGCCTGTTCCTTGCGTCCGACGCAGACGATCTTCGCGCCTTTGTTCGCAAAGGCGAGGGCGCACGCGTGTCCAATGCCGGACGTCGCTCCAGTCACTACCGCCACCTTGCCGCTGAATTTTTTGTCGCTCATCTTGTCTGTTCCTTGTGAGTGCTTACGGATTTCCACGTTCGAAGGGATCATATATTGACAGGGCGATCCCAAAAAGCCGACTATTATGGCCTTGAGAGCCTTGTGAGGCCATTCCCCCCGGCACAATGCGCTTAACAATAGCGGTTTTGGGGTCCTGTGTGGTTGGCTAAGCCCGACCTGGAGGCGCTTGTTGGGACAGAACTCGGCAGATCACCTCTTTCATCAGAGTTCGCGATCGCGCTCGAGTGACGACTTTCGTGGCCGTCACGCGCGTGCCCGCATGCCTTCGAGCGCAGGATATCTGACGGCGGCGATCGTGATTGCGGCCGGGTTGTTTTTTCTACTTTGGTGGATGCTGGTACGCAGTGGCGACGAAGCACCGTGGCTGCCTGCGGGATTGGCCGCGAGCGTTGTCCTGCTCGTGGCGTTATCGGCCCGCGAAGTCGTGATGCGTCGAGCGTGGAATCGTTACCTTCTCGACAACGGCATTAATCAGAAACACACGCCGAGTCACTCATCGCACTCGAGTAGCCGCGGTCGCAGCCAGAAGAAGAGTTTTTCCGCATCGCTTAACTCCGCCGCTTTGCGCACCATCCAGAAACAGTCGACCGCAGCTGACCTGCCGGGCTCAACTCCCGAAGCACATCTCGAAGTGGCCCATCTGTGTCACGACTATTTATCGGGCACAGACGAGGCGATGAGATCCGGGAGTCTGGGTAGTGAAAAAGGCATCGCTATTCGCGCCGGTCAGGAACGTGTACGCGCCCTGCACAAACATCATCTGTTGACGTGGGCCAGGGGACACTCGCGCGCGCTCTTGTACGAGGCTCAGCCACGCGCGCGCACGTTTGACAAGATCGAAACTGCGAACAAGGCGCTCGAGTGCATCGACTCCGTAGTGCGGGTCTATCCAAACGAACCGGAACTCGAAGAATCGAAGGTTGCGATCGGCGAGTTTATCGCGTCGGTAAAAGTGGCCCATTGGGTCGAGCTGGCTGAACGTTCTGCGTTCAAGGGACACTATCGACGCGCGATCGATCGTTATCGCGACGCGCTTTTCTATCTAAATCAGGATGTGGTGAAGGAAGAAGTCAGAACGGCCGGCACTGAAAAGATTGAGCGCCAGATTGCGGAGTTGCAGTCACGGTTGAAGCCGATCAACCCGTCGCGCCATGACGCGGAGTTTCGCGAGGATCAATGATTGGTCCCAAGTGTCCACAGTGCGGAAGTACCCGCATTCGTAAGGGTTACAAGCGCACGCCCCTGCCGATGCGGCTGGTTGGCATCTACCACCTTTTGTGCGATAGTTGCAACTTACTTTTCACCGGTTTTGTAGTGCCCGGAACCTTGCACCGCCGGAGAAAACATCGCCGGCACAAGAAACTGAAAGCCACCGACTCGAGGTCTTAAGAATGAGCCCAAAACGACCGTTCACCATCCTTGCCATCCTGATCTGTGTTGTAGTTGGCGTGGGCCAGGGACAGCAGCAGACTTATGTGCTTGGTCCAGGCGACGTGGTGGAAGTCAAGGTGTTTGGTCAGCCGGATCTCAACGCCACTGCGCAGGTGGATGGTGAGGGGAACCTGAGTTCGTTGCCGTTTCTTGATGCGATCTCCGCCAAGTGTCGCACCGAAAAACAGGTGCAGAAAGACATAGCCGTCGCTTATAGCCGCTTGATCAAAGATCCGCAGGTGAGCGTACGTGTCATCGATCGAAAGAGCCGACAACCCGCCCAGGTTTCCGGCGCAGTGCGCACGCCGGGCAAGGTTCCGACGGAACGCAAGCTGCGTCTCAACGAACTGATCGCCGCCTCAGGTGGAATCACGGAAAAAGCCGCGGGCACGATCCAGATACTGCACACCGAATCGTTGCTGTGTCCTGGTCCAGGTGAAGAGGTCGAAGCATTGCCCGTTGCCGGGACAGCGATTCCGCTTCAGATCGTAAAGCTTTCGGATCTTCAAGCCGGATCGGTAAATCCGATTATCCGATCGGGCGATCTGGTTTTGGTGACTGAAGCCGTGCCGGTTTACATTACCGGCAGCGTGGTTTCACCGGGATCCGTAATGTTGACTGATCAACTCACGCTCAGCAAAGCACTGGGCATGGTTGGCGGCACGCGAAAGGAAGCGAAACTGTCGGAGATCAAGATCTATCGGCAAAAGGGAAACGCGCCGCAGCAGGTCCTCAAAGTCGATTTTGAGGCAGTGAAGAAGAGTCAGAACCCCGACATTTTTCTGCAACCGTACGATGTGATTGAAGTAACCGACACGGGCTTTTTGGATGGTGGGAACGTGCTGAAAGTCCTGGCCGGTATCTTCTTGAGAAGCACGCCGTTGCCGATCCCCTACGACTGAAATTTTTGAGATGAGGTTTGGAAAGATGAAGGTGAAGTTATCGTTGATCGTTGCAGTTGCGTTTGTGTTTAGCCTGGCGATGTTCGCCTCCGGACAGGAACAGCAACAACAGCAGAGTCCACCGCCGGCGCCGCAAGGTCCGTCGTCGCTGGACGTGCAGGGGATCAAAACGTATCTGCTTGGTCCAGGCGACGTGCTGGACGTTCGTGTCTTTGGACAACCGGAATTATCGAGCAGCGTGCAGGTCGACAGCGACGGCAACCTCAGTTCGTTACCGTTTTTGGAAAAGCCGATCGTCGCGAAGTGCCGCTCGGACAAGGACGTTCAAAAGGACATCACGGCCGCTTACTCGAAGTTCATCAACAACCCGCAAGTGAGTGTTCGCATTTCCGAACGCAACAGCCGGCAACCCGCGACTGTATTTGGCGCCGTGCGTCAACCAACTCGCGTTGAGATGAAGCGTAAAGTTCGCTTGAACGAGTTGATGGCTGTATCCGGAGGATTCACGGAGCGCGCTTCCGGCACGATTCAGATACTTCATACTGAGCCGTTGATGTGTCCGGAGCCAGGCGAAGAAAATCTCTCAGCTCCGATCGACGGTACGAGGATTCCGCTCAACATCATCAAGATTGCCGATCTTCGAACAGGGAAGGTCGAAGCCAATCCGGTCATTCGTCCTGGCGACTACGTGCTGGTTACCGAAGCTGAACCTGTTTACATCACCGGCAGCGTGATGTCACCAGGCGGCGTCTATCTTCGCGAGGATCTGATGCTCAGCCGTGCGCTCGCCATGGTCGGAGGCGCGCGCAAAGAAGCAAAACTGACGGACGTCCGCATCTTTCGTCAGGTTCCGGGCTCTGCCAACCAGCAAGTAATTAGTGTTGACGTGGCGGCGATTAAGAAGAATCAGAAGCCCGACGTGCTGCTTCAGGCTTATGACGTTATCGAAGTGCCCGAGGCGGGCATGTTCTCGTCGAGCCGTATTGGTCAGACGCTTGTAGGTGCGATTACCGGCGGTCTTTCATCGGCAATCACAAACACGGGAATGGCTCTGCCGAACCGCGTCATCTATTAAGTCGGTTGGTCACAAAAAAACGTTGGTAATTCGATCTAATAGTTAAAGAGTCATAAAGAATGAATCGAAAAACGCTGGCCGGCGATCGCCGGCGACGAAAACTCATTACAGTGCTTTGGGCGCTTGCTCTTTCCCTCGTGGTGATTCTTCTGATCTATTTCGAGAAGACCGCCATCCTCTATATCCTCTGCACGCTGGGTGTCACTGCGCTGCTGCTGGTTGTCGCATTTTCTGAATTGAAGCACGAAGAGCCCGGTCAGCAGGTGGGCCAGACCGGCGATGCAGCAGGTGTTGCAGGTCGAGCAAAATGAAGCAAATGTTGCAGCGTGCCTGAAGTGAAGTATCTCTGACTGCGCTTGCCCCCTCGATCACAATCGAAGTTGTTTATGTGGTCTATAAGTTTTTTGCAGCGAAAGACCGTCGCGGCAATGACGAATTTCGGCTACGTGAAAAACATTAAGCGGGTTGAAACTTTAAGCGGACTATTGCATAATTCGCCTGCGTTCACCTCCCCGGTGGACGAAGTGGTCGCGTGGGGTGAGGACACGTGGCCTTAGGGTGGGGGCTGTGGGAGGTCCCCGCCCGCTTTTTTTGTCCGCCCTTTTGAATAGCCGGTCAGGCGACGGTACTCTCTACTGTTCTTGTTGACCTAGAAGCTCTAGGCTCCGATTATTTATCGGCGAGATCGACTAAAGACGTGCTGAACGGCTGACATCGCGATGGGGTTCTTCCAGAGATCACGACGCAAGTTCCAGCTCTGGCTTTTTGAGGGCAAGAAACGCAGCGGCGCCGCGCAAGATTCCTCTACTCCACACAAGCAACATTCCTGGTGGCAGGTCATGTGTTTGACCGGCGTCGATTATTTTTCGACTCTCGGTTATCAACCAGGCATCGCTTTTCTCGCCGCCGGCGCGCTTTCGCCGATCGCAACGTTAGTGCTGATCTTTCTGACTCTGTTTGGCGCGCTTCCGATGTACAAACGCGTGGCGGCGGAAAGTCCGCACGGCGACGGCTCGATCTCGATGCTGGAGAACCTGCTGTCGCGTTGGAAAGGAAAGTTGTTTGTCCTCGCGCTGCTCGGGTTTGCTACCACCAGTTTCATCATCACGATCACGCTCTCGGCCGCTGACGCAACCGCGCACATCATTGAGAATCCATTTGTTCTCGATCACCTTCATTTTCTGCACCATCGCATCGCGGTAACCGTCGTCCTGATTGCCGCGTTGGGCGCGGTTTTCCTGCGCGGTTTTAAGGAAGCGATCGGCATCGCGGTGTTTCTGGTGGCGATCTACCTGGTGCTCAACTTTACCGTAGTAGCCGTTGGTTTTTACGAGATTGCAACACAACCCAGCGTGTTCGCGAACTGGAAAAACGTGCTGTTTACCACATACCCGAACCCGCTGTTCATGATAGGAACGGCGCTGATCATCTTTCCAAAACTCGCGCTTGGTCTATCAGGTTTCGAAACTGGCGTCGTTGTAATGCCACTCGTAAAAGGTGACGGCGATCCGGGTAATTACAAGATCGAGGAGAACCCGCATCTCACCCGCGGTGGTGAATCGCCCGCTCAGCTCGCAGGCCGTATTCACAACACTCGCAAGCTGCTAACAGGTGCGGCGTTGATCATGAGCGTCTTGCTCTTCGCCAGCAGCATCGTGACATCGATGTTGATTCCGGCCGAAGAGTTTCGGCCTGAAACGGCGACGCAGGAAGCGGGCAACGCGAACGGTCGCGCGCTCGCATACCTGGCCCATCATTATCTCGGCGATGTTTTTGGAACCATTTACGACTTAAGCACGATCTCGATCCTCTGGTTCGCCGGATCGTCAGCGCTCGCCGGTTTGTTGAATATCGTGCCGCGTTATTTACCGCGATATGGAATGGCGCCTGAGTGGGCACGTGCAGTAAGGCCATTGGTCGTGGTGTTTACGGTTATCTGTTTCATCGTCACGATACTCTTCAAAGCTGACGTCGATGCTCAAGGCGGAGCGTATGCGACGGGTGTGCTTGCGCTGATGACTTCAGCGGCGATTGCAGTAACGCTGTCAGCGCGGCGTCATGGCGAAAGCAAACAGTGGATCTTCATGGCCATCTCGCTCGTGTTTATCTACACGACAATCGTCAACATCGTCGAGCAGCCGGAAGGCATCAAGATCGCGTCGATCTTTATCGTCGTGATCGTGCTTACTTCGCTCTTCTCGCGTGTTTGGCGCTCGACTGAGTTGCGGGTTGACCGAATCGAGCTCGACGATACAGCGCGCGAGTTTGTTCGCCGTGCGGCGAAGGGCACAGTGCGGATCATTACGAACCGAGTCGATCGTGGTGACGCAGCAGAGTACGAAGCCAAAGAAAACGAAAAGCGAATGGACAATCACATTCCGGCGGGCGAACCGATTCTTTTCTTTGAAGTCACGCCGGGTGACGCGTCTGAGTTTTCTGGTGTCTTGAAGATCTGCGGTGAGACTGTCGATCGCTTTCAGATACTGCGTACTGAATCTCCGGCAGTGCCGAATGCGATTGCGGCGTTTCTGTTGTTCCTTCGCAACGAGACGGGGAAACTGCCGCACGTTTACTTTGGCTGGAGCGAAGGCAATCCGGTTTCGTACCTGTTGAAGTACATCGCGTTCGGTGAAGGTGATACTGCTCCAGTCACGCATGAAGTGTTACGACAAGCGGAAAAGGATCCCGAGCAACGACCGATCGTGCACGTCGGTGGGTAAAGTAGTTCCCGCAAAGGCGCAAAGGCAAGAGCCAAGCTTGTGACCATTCATGAATGAACCAGTGTTCTTCTGACTTTGCGTCTTTACGCCTTTGCGGGAAACTACCTGTTTGCTTCCGCGTGTGGCGAGGAGTAAGATCAAAACGGTTTGATAACTGAATATGTCTGCCGAAGTTGCGCATGAGCGCAACACGGGGGAACCACGATTTCGGGGCTTATCGTTTGCTGCTTGATTTGAGCAAACGACGAACACTTCCAGTTCGAGCCCGACAGCTAACCTCGTAGGCTTAAGGGAAGATGATAAATAGCTTAGTCAGTCCATCCGTCGGACGACGTCTCAAACTTTGGTTATACAGAGGCGCCGCTCACACAAAAGAAACCACTCAAGCTTCTCCACATAAAGAACACTCCTGGTGGCAGGTCATGTGCTTAACCGGAGTCGATTACTTCTCGACTCTCGGATAACAACCGGGCATCGCATTCCTTGCGGCACAACATCTTTCGCCGATTGCGACTCTAGTTCTCGTGATGCTCACGCTATTCGGGGCGTTACCGATCTATAACCGAGTGGCCGAAGAGAGCCCGCACGGAGAAGGATCGATCTCGATGCTCGAGCACCTGCTGTCGCGTTGGAAGGGGAAACTCTTCGTTCTGGTGTTGCTCGGATTCGTCGCAACGGACTTTGTGATCACAATAACTCTCTCCGCCGCCGACGCCACTGCTCACATCATCGAAAACCCTTTCACGCCGCCGCTATTGAAGCATCAGATCGGCGTCACTATCGCGCTGATCGCCGTGCTGGGTGCGATCTTTCTCAAGGGTTTCAAGGAAGCGATCGGGATCGCAGTCGCGCTTGTCGCCGTTTACCTCGTCCTTGCGTCACTATTCTCTCGCGTTTACCGTACGACTGAATTGCGAGTCGATCAGATCGAGCTTGACGACCAGGCGCGACAGTTCATCAAAGACGCTGCAAGAGGAACGATCCGCATCATCACTAATCGTCGCGACGAGGGTGATGCTGACGAGTACGCGCAAAAAGAACAGGAGAAGCGGAGCAGCAATCACATTCCGCCTGGTGAGCCGATTCTGTTTTTCGAAGTGACTCCGGGTGATGCTTCTGAATTCGCGGGTAAGCTCGCGATCTGCGGCGAGACGGTTGGGAATTATCGAATACTACGAACTGAATCCGCGGCGGTGCCTAACGCGATCGCCGCCTTTCTGTTATACCTGCGCGATGAAATGGGTAAGTTGCCGCACGTGTATTTTGGGTGGAGCGCGGGAAATCCAATCTCGTACTTGTTGAAGTACATTGCATTCGGCGAAGGGGATACCGCGCCCGTCACTCACGAAGTGTTGCGGAAGGCAGAGAGGGACCCCAACAGGCGGCCTATTGTCCATGTGGGAGGTTAATTGTGCGAGGTTAAGTCGCGTTTCCATGGGCCGCGGAAACGCTGCGTGGTTGAGAAATTTATATCTGTCCCGATTCAGCGGTCGCGGTCTTGCCGGCAAGGAAACACGAGCGACAAAAGACCGGACGTCCCTGAGATGGATAAAAGGGAACGGTGGTTTGTTGTCCGCATTGCGCGCACTGCACTGAAACTTCGATTCGTTGTCGCACTCCCGATGACTGTGCCGCCGCAATTGCCGCGAGCCGTTCGTTCTTGGCCTGCTTGCATGGCTTGCAACGCTTAGGTTCGTTCTTAAGTCCCTTGTCGTGAAAGAATACCTGCTCTCCAGCAGTCCAGATAAAGTTCTCGTTACAATCGACACACCTGATTGGTCTATCCTGATATTCGCTGTGGGGGGCCGCTTCCAACACGTGAGCCGCTTCTGTTTGTGCCATGATCCACTCCCTGGGTCGTATCCCTAATACACTTGATCCGGCGGTCGAATAAACAACAACGCGTGAAAGGCGAAAACGTTCTTCGGTTGTCCACCAGTTGAGGTTTAGATATCAGCCGCACGGGCCGCCAATGGGGGATTTGTATATAACTATGACGAAATTGTGTCAAGGTAAATCCAGCGTAAAACTACGGAGTCTTGACATTCTTTCCGGGCCGGTGGCAGCATCCGCCGTCAAACCATGAAAAGAATACTCGTCATTGGCTCCGGTGGGCGTGAGCACGCCATCGTGTGGGCCCTGCGCAATACATCACCGGTTCCGGTTCAACTTTTTTCTGCGCCTGGCAATGCAGGTATAGGCCAATTGGCCCAACTCGTCAACATTTCGGTTAACGACCCCACGGGACTGGTCCAGTTTGCCGAGACAAATAACATCGATCTCACGTTCGTTGGACCAGAAGCACCGTTGACGGTCGGACTTGTCGACGCCTTTGAGCACAGAGGTCTGCCGATAGTTGGACCATCCGCTGCTGCCGCACGACTCGAAGGAAGCAAGTTCTTCGCGAAAGACTTCATGGCGCGGCATGGAATACCGACGGCCGTTTATCGGGTCGCCGATTCACCGGAGCAGGCAATTGCCTTTCTGCGTAGCGGCGAGTTTGGCGGTGCCGATTCGCCTGTCGTTATCAAAGCAGATGGTCTCGCGGCGGGTAAAGGTGTTGTAGTCGCCGCGACACGCGAGGAAGCCGAAACGGCAGTGGACGACCTGATGGTTCGTCACGTCGCAGGCGCGGATGCGGCGGGACGCGTTGTGATTGAAGAGGCGCTGATCGGCACCGAGGCTTCGTTGTTACTGTTCTCCGATGGTCGAGACTATGCACTGATGCCGCCCGCACGTGATCACAAACGAATTGGTGACAACGATACTGGTCCGAACACTGGCGGAATGGGCAGCATTACTGACGCTTCAGTTCTCGATCCGTCGACCTTGGACCGTGCCGTCCGCGAGATTGTCGAGCCGACACTGGCCGGCGCGCGCGACGAGGGTTTCCCTTTCAAAGGCGTGCTGTTCCTGGGTCTGATGCTTACGTCAGACGGGCCAAAACTGCTCGAGTACAACGTCCGCTTTGGCGACCCGGAGACGCAGGCCATATTGATCCGACTGAAGACTGATTTGTCGTCGGTGTTTGATTCGATTCACGAAGGCACGCTGGGTGAAATCGGTCTTGAATGGGCAGAAGGGGCGTCGGCGTGCGTGGTTGCGGCGAATCGAGGTTATCCCGGAAAGTACGAAACAGGCGCGGAAATCGAGGGACTCGACGACGTCGATCAAGCTCGCGTCCAGGTATTTCATGCGGGCACTTCGCTGACGGCGAATGGCAAGTTTATTGCTACAGGTGGGCGGGTCCTGGGACTAACTGCAGCAGACGATACTCTGCGCGGAGCTTTGGATCTGTGTTATGGCGCATTGAAGAAGATTCACTGGCCGGGCGTGCAATTTCGCACCGATATCGGTCGCTCACGAGGTTACGAGCGCTGATTGCCTAACCTTTTTGGAGGGCGTTCCGTAGTACTGCTATACTCCGAGTCAGTTTTCGCTGGAATTGAAACTGCCTGAGCGTATACGTCGTACATCAAAACGTCGCGCCCCGGCGCAAATGCCGGTTTTGAGGCCGCCCAAACCAGCCATGAGACTTTCACATTTCGCTGCCGGAGGATGAGCGGAAATGGGACTTTGGACACGAATGAAGCGCACCGTGCGCGCCCTCTTTGGAGGGATTATCGAAAAGGCTGAAGACCCCGAACTCATTCTTCAGCAAACCATCCGCGATATGCGTGACCGCGTGCCCGAGCTTAACAACTCGGTGGCACAGGTCATGGCCACTGAAAAGCTCCTCGCGAAGAATAAAGAACGGCTGGAAACAGCGGTCGTCGATCTCGACTCGAAGATTCGCGCGTCGGTGAAAATGGGCCGCGACGATATCGCCACCGCTTACATCGGCCAACTGCAACAGGCGCAGATCGATCTCCAAAAAACGTCGCAGCAACTGGATCACGCGAACCTCGCATCGAAACAGGCACTTAAGGCGCGCGACAATTACGTGCTGCAAATGCAACGGCGCACAGCCGAGGCAATGCAATTGATAAATCAGTCGAAGCAGGCGAAGTTGCAGGAACAGCTTGCGCAGACGATGGAGTCATTCCAGCTCGGCGACGACGCATCGACGTTCAACGAGATGCGCGACAAGATCGATCGCCGCGCCGCCGCTGCCGAAGCGAAAATGCAACTCGGTGCTTCGAACGTCGACACGCAAATGCAGGAAATCGAGCGTGAGGCGCTGGACATGCAGTTGGCAGACAAGTTGCTCGCGTACAAACGCGATATGGGCTTACTCGGTGCGGGTACCACCACAGCAACGCCCCAGGCTCTTCCGGCCGAAGGCGAAAGCACCAGCAGCGGGCAGAATGGAACTGGTGGGAGCCGTTCGATGTGAACTAGTATCGCAGAGGGTTTTGCAGAATGATTTGTAATGCCCGTTTCAATAAGTTTATGGCCGAGTTTCCTAAGTTTGACGTCAAGTATCTGAAAGAAGCCTTTAAAGAACCCATAAACTTTTGGGGGATGGCCGGGTTTGCAGTTGCCGCTGCTTACGTCCAGGACATTACACCGCTCGCCGCTGCATTAGTAACTGAGACACTTTATCTAGCCACCGTGCCCGCGAGTACCATGTATCGCCGCCTCGTAGATCGACGAGAGAAACAACGGCTGTTGAAGCTACGAGATCAGCAGCGCGAAGCGCAGATCAAATTATTCGATCCGCGCGAGCGAGAGGCAGTCGAATATCTGCGCTGGATGAAGAACCAGATCTATTCGAACTACAAGAAGTTCACCAACACGAAGCAGGTTCCGCACAACATTCAGAGCCTGGACCAACGCTGGGAAGACTTCGTCGATCTGTTAGACGTTTATCGCCGGCGCAAACATCATCTACGCGGCATCAATCGGCAGTCTGTGCAGAACCAGTTGACTCAGGCGGAACGATCGGTCCAATCGGCGAAGGATGAACGTGAGCGACGTATTCAGCAAGCGAACGTCGAGATCCTCAAGCGGCGCGTCGCGGCGTTCAACGACATCGAACGATCGGTGAAGCTCGTGGAAGGGCAGTTGCAGTCGATAGAAAACTTCTTCGGGCTTGTAAACGATCAGGTTGTCACTCTGCCGACGCCCGAACGCGTCTCGTCCCTGGACTTCGAGCAGCTTAGCGATTCGATTGCAATGACAAAACAAATGCTCGAGGAAACCTCGGACACGTTTGCCGCCCTCGACAGCCACAATCGCGACATCGGGAACTATGAGTTGCTGGTTTCAAACACAGGAACCGGCAAATAACGGCCAAATTCGCGTAAACCCCACTCTGTAGCTGTCGCGCGAAAAATTACCACAAGATATCGTTGACAGCCCGCCGGTAGAGGAGTATATTGCTGCGCGCTGGTGATGGTAATAGTAATAGCCAACCGGAATACCCGCTAAACAGTCTAAGTTAAAGCCTGCGTAGCAATTACGCCTGGCCGACGTGTTTTTGAAAACTCGATTTACTTTTCGGGCTCCCCGTAAGAAAGGCAGATATTAATGAGCGCAGCTATCGGCAAGACAGTCGGACGCACCCCCGTCGGTTCTCCCAGTGTGTCTCCGCGTCGAAAGTCGCAGGAGTTAGGACTGAATGCCAAAAAAGTAATTAGCAAGCGCTATTCAATGAAGGACCTTAAAGGCCGGCCCATCGAGGAGTGGACCGATATCGTCCGTCGCGTGGTCGGCCACGTTTCTGCCGCCGAAACTGGCGAAAAAAGAGACAAGTTTTTTGCCGCTATGAGCGACGTGATGCTCAAGCGCGAATTCATTCCCAACACGCCGTGCCTCGTGAATGCGGGTAAAGCCAACGGTCAACTGGCGGCGTGTTTTGTACTCGACGTGCCCGACTCAATTTCCGGCATCATGGAACACGCCAAGGCAGCCGCGACCATTCATCAAACCGGCGGCGGCACGGGCATGACTTATGAGTTTTTGCGTCCGCACGGCGCGGTGGTCAGCTCCACTAAGGGTGTTGCTTCTGGTCCAGTGTCGTTCATGAATATCGTCAACCAGGTCACCGATGTGGTGAAGCAGGGTGGCGTTCGGCGCGGCGCGAACATGGGCATGATGCGTGTGACGCATCCGGATGTGCTGCGTTTCATTCACGCGAAAAACGATCAGCACTCGCTTACCAACTTCAATATCTCTGTCAACGTTACCGACAAGTTTTTGAAAGCTGTCGATAACAACGAGTGGTTCCAGTTGGAGTTCAAGGGCGAACCGTGGAAAGAAACGATTTACGATCCAGTACGTGATGGCGACTACTTTGTTTATCGACGAGCGGACGGATCGACCGTAACGTTCTGTGATCGCCAGGCGTTTCTAAACGCGGATCTCTCGGCTTGCACGGTTGAAGAACCACCGATGCCGGGAATGATCTTCGCACCGGATATCTGGAACCGGATCGTGGCGAGTGCGCACAAGTATGCAGAGCCGGGAATCGCGTTCATCGACGAAGTGAATCGTCACAATCACATGATGAACTCGATGGGACCGATCTACTCGTGTAATCCATGCGGCGAACAGTTCCTGCACTTCTCGAACTCGTGCAACCTCGGTTCGATCGATCTCGCTAAGTTTTACGATCCGGAAAAGGGCATTGACTGGGACCGGTTGCGCGAAGTCACACACTTGTGCACTCGTTTTCTCGACAACGTGATCGATACCTGTGCCTGGCCGTTGCCCGAGATCAACGACGTGGTCCATCGCACGCGTCCCGTCGGTTTGGGCATCATGGGATTTGCCGATCTTTGTTTGAATCTGAGCGTTACTTACGGTTCACCGGCGTCGATTGATCTGATGGACGAAGTGATGGGATTTGTGCGGCGGGAATCGTGGATGGAGAGCATCCGGCTGGGCGCTGAGAAGGGTGCGTTTCCGGAGTTTGAGCCGAATCGCGAGGCGTACACCGAGTTTCTCTACAACCAGATTGGTATTCCGAAAGACGTCCCGCTTACTCCGCGCAACTATGAAGTTACAACGATCGCGCCTACGGGAACGATTTCGCTCGTCGCGGAAACGTCATCAGGAATCGAGCCCAACTTCTCGTGGGCTTATGTACGCAAAGACACCCTCGGCACGCGGACTTACGTGCATACTCTTGCTGCGCAAGCGCTCGGTATTGACGTGGACCAGTGCGATCAGGAATCGATAGATGCGGCTGCCGCTTACGTCGTCGAACACGAGCGTGAGTTGCCGTCGCATTTTATCTCGGCGATGAATATAAGCGCTGAGCAGCACGTTCATGTGCTCGCGGCTGCTCAGCGCAACGTCGATAATAGCGTGTCGAAGACGTGCAATGGTGCCGTTAACGATACGGTTGAGTCCGTCGACGCGTTGTATCGCCTTGGTCGGCAGCTTGGGTGCAAGGCTGTTAGTTACTATCGAGATGGGTCGCGTGACAATCAGGTGCTGACGTCGATGAAAGCGGAAGAACCAAAAGGTGAGATTGCGTGTAATCCGGAAGCCGTCGTGGAACCTGTCTCGGAAGCAGTGAGCCATGCTGAGACGGTGGCTGCTGACGATGCGTCAGCGCGACAGGAAGCGATTGCGCGCGAACATTCGGACACGATTCCCGTTCCGGCGGTGACTGCGATTCGTATCGAGCGTCCGCGTGAGCTGCGGGGCGCGACCTGGCAGATTCCGTTCGATGGTCAGAATCTTTACGTTACGGTTAATCATGATGGAAAGATGATCCAGGAAGTATTCGCGACTGGTCCGATCAGCGGCGGTGTGGGTCTGTTGGCATCGAAGATGCTACGTGGCGGCTTCGATGCGGCGGAAGTCGCTTACAGTCTCAATAAAGTCACCGGCACGCACGCCGTCTGGTTCAATGAACGGTTATTGACTTCGCCTGAGCAAGCAGTCGCAGAGTGCATCATGATCACCGTGCGCCGCGTCCAGGACCTGCCTGATTCAGCGCGCGCGGTGAGCAAACACGCCTCTCAAATTCACCCCCCACAAAAGCCCGTCACCGGCGCCATCATGTCCAACATGATCGGCATCTGCCCCGAGTGCCACGGTCAGCTGGAGCACGCGAGCGGTTGCGACTTCTGTCGCGACTGCGGGTACAGCAAGTGTAAGTAACAAAGGAATCTTTCAGTCCCACCTTTGCATCTCCTTCGTAGACGAGCGGAGTGGCATGCCGCCAATTGCGTGCTAAGATGGCCGCGCTAGATTTGAAATTGGCCGTTTATGAAACGCGAATACCTTACAAAAGAACCACATCGCCCATTCGCTGGTCTGCCGGCTAAGCGGAAGAGCTACGATGAGGTCGTAGATCTCTTTGCACGCGGGGCTTCGTCAGTGAATACGTCAAGACGAAGACATGAACCTATCCCGTATCTCCGCAGCCTCACGGCGAGAGGTCCGGGAAAGAGCGAAAGAGTGTTGCAAATATTGTCTAGTAGCTGAGTCCGAAGTCGTCTTTCCTCACGAACCCGATCACCTCATCGCGCGAAAATCCGATCACTGCTTTGCGATACGAGTGAATCGTTCAGCGCCGGGAGAGCAGTTCGTAGTAGCCTGTAATCCCGTTCAACACGTACTGCACCGCGAGCGCTGCCAGGACGATTCCCATCACGCGCGTTGCGATGTTCACGCCGCCTTCGCCGAGTAGTCTCATCAAGCGCGAACCGAGATACAGCGTAATAAACGAGATAATAAAGACGATCGCGATCGCCACACCGATCGCGCCTAACCTTCTCATGTCGCTGCCGACTTGAGAGGTTAAGAGCAGAATCGTGGCGATGGTGCCGGGGCCGGAAAGCAAGGGCATCGCGAGGGGAAAGACAGAGATGTCGTCGGCAGCGGGGTCACAATCCTCGGATTGCGGCGACTGAAGCCCGCCACGTTCGCCAAACAGCATCGGCAGCGCCGCGATGAACAGCAATGCGCCTCCGCTGATCGAGAACGCATGAACCGTGACGCCGAGAAAGGAAAGCACCGCGCGACCGGCGATCAGAAAAAACAAAGCCACGCCAAACGCGATCAGTACAGCACGGGTCAGTATGGCTCGACGGCGGTCCTGCTGATTCTGGGTTAGCGCGACAAATATCGGTACGACACCCGGCGGATCAACCACCACGAGCAGCGTCACGAAAGCCGTAAAACCAAATCTCACAATGTCCTGGTCCATAACTCTTCTTTACTCCGCGCAAACTCGGCGTTTCTCTGTGGCCCTCTGCGGTGTAATTTGCCTAACGATATATTTACCGCAGAGAGACGCAGAGGACGCGGAGATTACACAGAGCGAGGCTCTCTTTAAGTTCGGTCGAGCTTCAGTAACGTGTGCAGCAGGACGTTCGCACCGTTGGCGATATCTTCCGGATGTGAGAACTCGCGTGGAGAGTGACTGATACCGCCGACGCTCGGGACGAAGATCATACCTACCGGACCAAGCTGGGCCATGTCCTGTGCGTCATGCCCGGCGCCCGACGGCATCAATTTCGTCGACAGGCCCAGTTCGCGCGCCGCGTCGGTGATCAAGGAGCGAATGCGAGCGTCAGTCGGCGCGGGAATATTGACGTTGATCTCTTTGAAGTCGAACTTAGTCTTACTTGCTGTCGCGATCCGTTGCGCTTCAGCGCGGATTCTCTCGTAGAGCATGTTGATCTTCGCCGAGTCGAGGTCGCGAAGCTCAAGACTGAGCACGACCTTACCGGGTATGACATTCGGCGCACCCGGCAACGCGTTGATCCTGCCGACAGTGCCCACTTGCCGCCCGGGCACACTCGTGACGACACGATTGACAGCTTCAATAAACTTCGCCGCTGCAAGCAGTGCATCCTGCCGATTGTTCATCGCGGTCGTTCCCGCGTGATTCGCGAAACCTTCGATCGTCACGTCCCACCAGTTGATCCCGACAATGCCTTCGACGACACCGATCTTGATCTTCTCGTTATCGAGATGAGCACCTTGTTCGATGTGCAGCTCGAGATACGCAGCGATGTCGCCTTTCTTGCGACGGACTTCGGCGAGCTTCGTAGGATCGCCGCCGATAAACCTGATTCCCTCGCGAATCGTTTTGCCGCTGCGACTGACGAGATCGAGTTCGCGTTCGGTGAGTTCGCCATCCATCGCGCGGCTGCCGATCAGCCCACCTTCTTCGTTCTGAAAGATCACGACCTCGAGTGGATGACGCAAACTGACGTTCTTCTCCGCCAGTGTTTGCGCAACTTCAATCGCGCCCACGGAGCCGACTACTCCGTCGTAGTTTCCACCGTCCGGAACAGTGTCGATATGCGATCCGATCAGCAGCGGGTTGAGACCGCTTGCGCTTCCAGTCCGTCGTCCGATTAGATTTCCCGCCGCATCGACCGAGACGTCGAGCTTCGCGCCGCGAAGTAGCCCGAGAACATATTCGCGACCTTGTTTGTCGGCGTCGCTATACGCAACGCGACTGGCGCCACCTTGCGGGTTCTTCCCAAACTCAGCCAGCCCGTGAATGTGTTTCATGATGCGATCGCCGTTGACGCGTAACTGCGGTTGCGCGCTGGAGTGACGAAACGCCACCGAAGACAGACTCAGAAGCAGTGCATAGTTGAATTCGCGGCGAGTTGTTTTCATGGCCTCGATAAAAATGCGGAAACTGAAGTTTAGACCAGGAGCGATATGAGCGTAGCTTAACGGTTTGCGCTGAGGCAACCACGATGTAGAATCCGCCTGTCGAAATACCTTCCCGACTAACCTAAATATCGAGGAGACTTCATAATGAAACGAAACATCTGTTTGTTTGTGCTGATGTTGGCCGTCGCGGCGGGTTCGCTCGTTCTCTCGCCTAAAACCGCGGCAATCACGTACGGATTCGTCGATTCCAAGAATACCTTCGCGAACACGGGAGCGTTCATAGTTAAATCGCCGACGACGGGACAGATTTTCCCAATCTGTTCGGGTACGATGATCACACCAAACGTTTTTCTCACGGCGAGCCATTGCACGCTGTTCTTCGCGCAGGATCTCGCGCCGGAGGGATTTGTCGCTTACGTGAGTCTCGATGGCTCGATACCGTTTGGACCACTCACAAGCAACAAAACGCAACTGCTGCCCGTCGCTCACGTCGTGACCAATCCAAACTTCAATCCGGCCCAGAGTGATTCCGGAGACATCGGCGTTCTTATCTTGCAGAACGACGTTCGTGGCGTCACCCCGGCGACGCTCCCGGCCTGCGGGCTGTTGGACCAGCTCGCAGCGCAGAACGGTCTGAAGTCGGCAATATTTACTCCGGTTGGCTATGGCGTGCAGAATCGCGTCGTAGGCGGCGGCGTGCCCTTCTTTCAGGATCTAAATCCGATCCCGCGGATGTTTGCGTTTTCGAGTTTCAATTCGCTTAACGGAGGCTATCTTCGTCTCTCGCAAAACCAGTCGACCGGAAACGGCGGCACGTGTTTTGGCGACTCGGGTGGTCCAAACTTTCTAACCGTTGACGGCGAACAGATTCTCGTTGCCATTACGATCACCGGCGACTCCGTTTGTCGCTCGACGAATGTCGATTACCGGCTCGACATACCATCCGCACAAGGTTTTCTCGCGGCGGTTAATGCAGCTTTTGGAACGAACATTCCACTGACGTGCTAAAACAAAAACCAGAGGACACCATTGAAAAACTTGAGATTACTTTCACTGCTGACGCTGATGCTCTCGGTGTGGACGCTCGGTGTCTCGCAAACTCCGCCTCGATTAACGCCCGAACCGCCAATCGGAAAAGGGGTCGTGGTTCTGAAAGCGGCGCGCCTAATCGACGGCACCGGTGCGCCGGCGATCACGAACGCCGTCGTCGTTATTGACGACAACAGAATCGCTGCGGCAGGACGCGCCGGGTCGGTAAACATTCCCCTGAATGCAAAAGTAATCGATCTCGGCGACGTCACGTTAATGCCGGGCTTCATCGACATGCACACGCATTTGATCGGGCGCGTGCTTGGCGATCCCGCCGGAGAAAACGCACTCGTGCGGGACTACGCATCGTTCGGAGCGATTCTCGGCGTGAAGCATGCGCGCGACACGTTGATGGCGGGTTTTACAACCGTGCGAAACGTAGGTGCAGACGGACCGTTTCATGACTTAGCGTTGCGTAAGGCAATCGACGAAGGTTGGACCGAAGGCCCAAGGATCGTCGCTGCTGGACATTCGCTCGGAATTCGCGGCGGACACTGCGACGACAACGGATATCGCCCGGGAATGTTTGACCCGGGAATTGAAGACGGTATCGCGGATGGTCCGGATCAGGTGCGCGCCGCGGTCCGCTATCAGATCAAGTACGGTGCCGACGTGATCAAGACGTGTGCGACTGCCGGCGTGCTCTCCGAAGGGAGCGCCGCGGTTGGCGTGACGCAATACACGTATGAAGAGTTGAAGGCGATGGTTGACGAGGCAACGAAACTCGGACGCAAGGTCGCAGCTCACGCGCACGGCACCGAGGGCATCAAGATCGCTTCGCGCGCGGGAGTAGCCTCGATCGAGCATGGATCTTTCATGGATGAGGAAGGCGCGCGTTTGATGAAGACGAACGGAACATACCTGGTGCCGACATTGTCAGCCGCGGAAGGCGTCGAACGTGCGGCGAAGACCGGCGTGTTGAAAGCACTGCGCGCGGAGAAGGCAATCGCTGCCGCAGCGGCGGTTCGTAACGCGATCAAGCTCGCAGTCGCTAACAAGGTACCGATCGCATTCGGCACCGATGCCGGTGTGGTGCCGCACGGAACGAATGCGCACGAGTTTCAGTTGCTGGTGGAGTGGGGCGGCATGAGCAACATGGATGCAATCGTTGCCGCAACGTCGAGCGCAGCGAAGTTGTTGGGTTGGGAAAAGAACGCGGGCTCGTTAACGCCGGGTAAGTGGGCCGACATCATCGCTGTTCCGGGAGATCCGCTCCGAGACATTCGCGCGACGGAGAGAGTTGTGTTTGTGATGAAGAACGGCGTGATCTTCAAGCAGCAAGCGCCGTGAGGTTCGAAAAGAAAGTTCCCGCAGAGGCGCAAGGACGCAAAGAAATCTAAATCTTCCTTAGCGTCTTAGCGCCTTTGCGGGAACAGTTTACTTAACCTCGTCCCAGATCAGCGTGTGCTTCGTTTCTTTCAACAACAGCGATCCGACCACGAACGTCAGGCTTGCAACGACGATGGGATAATATAGCCCAGCGTAGATGTTGCCGGTATTGGCGACTACGTATAGTCCGATTAGTGGTAACAAGCCGCCAAACACTCCGTTGCCGATGTGATACGGGAGCGATAGCGCCGTGTAACGGATCTTCGCGGGAAATGCTTCCACAAGATACGCGGCGATTGGTCCATAGACCATCGTTACGAAAAAGACTTGAATAAAGACGAGCAGGATCAATTTCCACGCTACAGGGTTGCGGATGAACGATTCGAAGTTCGCGTAAGGCAAGACTTCTTTAGCCGGCTGTAGAGTTCCGTTAACTGCCGTCTGCGGCGTCAAACTGATCGCGCCGGTTACCCTGTTTTCTTGAGATGAGACCGTAACTACTTCAGAACCTGCCGCGCGTTGCATGGCATAATAAATCGGCATGTACGAAACGGCTGCCAGCAGGCAACCCGCCATCATGATCCACTTGCGCCCAATCCGATCAGACAACGCGCCCATCACCACAAACAGCGGCATTGCCAACAACAGTGCGATAGCGATGATGTACTGCGCTGACCGGCCATTCACCTTTAGTACCGTTTGCAGGTAGAACAGCGCGTAGAACTGTCCTGTGTACCAGACGACGCCCTGGCCCGCGGTCGCTCCGAACAGTGA
>DASRPN010000117.1:0-43299 GCA_035646355.1 Pyrinomonadaceae bacterium
TGCGCCGAAGTTTTGTCCGGTATTTATCGCACCAAAAGTCGCTGCCGCCGGAGCGTTCCAGGTGAAGTCTTCGTAAACCTGGCCGGTTCCCGTAAGTCGAAGCGACTGTCCAAGCGGCTCGCTGCCGTTCTCGCTCACGCCGATGTCAACGCTCAACATTCCATTTGCTGGACCACCGACGGCGGTGAAAGTTCCTTCGTAACTCAGAAACTGGATCACGGTGGTGCCGTTGACCAGTGCAATTCCATCCGGTGAGCCGTTTTGGATGCCGTTAACCGGGTAAGTAAAGTGCAGCGTACCGAAACCACCTGCCTGATCCGGAATGGTGCCTGACAACAATCTAGTGTCGTATGGCGCTCCGCCGGCCCCGTTATAGAGAACGATCGACCATCCGCTCAGATTTGTTCCGGCAGGGCCTGCGACCTCGATCGCTTCACCCGCGTCGGTGCCGGTGTTGTCGTAGTGAATCTCGTTGATGAAGACGCTGATCGCGGCGTGAGCCGGGGAAGCGAAATACAATTGCTGAATGATAACGGCGGAAACTAGTAAAGTGGTGAAGGCGATCGCGATCAGGCGCGTTCGTGACGGCATTGAGGGCAAAGATTTACGCATACAACTCCTCGACAGTATTGTTAGAACCTATCCACGCATTATTGATGAGGATTACCGGAGGTTATCGTTGAGGCCGGTAGGAAACAATTTGTGCGGTTTTTTAACAGTTATCGCGAGGCGGGTCAAGTTAACGTGCCCTTAAATCTGATGAAGTTGATCACAAGCTGACAACTGGATACCGGAAAGGCATAATGCCTCTCACGGAGGAGCCATTTTCACACCTTGATCATCGAGTCGATCGAACTGCGGGAAATACGTCTGCCCCTCGTCCATTTCTTCGAAACCAGCTTCGGTCGCACAACTGAGCGTCGCATCGTTTTGGCCCGCGTCACCGATAGCGACGGCGCCGAAGGATGGGGCGAATGCACCGTTGGCGAAGGACCGTTCTACAGCAATGAATGGACAGAGACTGCCTGGACCACGCTCAGTGAATTTCTCGCGCCCATGGTCCTCGGTAAGAAGGTCGAAAGTGCTTCCGAAGTGTTCGCCGTGATGAGGCCCGTGCGTGGTCATCGCATGGCGAAGGCTACGATTGAAAACGCCTGCTGGGACCTCGAGGCGAAAAAACTCGGCGTGCCTTTGTGGCGACATCTCGGCGGCACGCATGACGAGATCTCGTGCGGCGTTTCGATTGGAATTCAGAACACACCGGAGATCCTGCTGGAGAAGATTCGCAAGGAAGTTGACGCCGGCTATCAACGCATCAAGATCAAAATCAAACCGGGTTGGGACGCGAAGATCATCGAGCGCGTTAGAAAAGAGTTTCCGGAAATACGATTGATGGGCGACGCGAATTCCGCTTACACGCTGAACGACGTGCCTCTGTTTCAGGAGCTCGATCGTTTCAACCTGATGATGCTCGAACAACCACTCTCGCACAGCGACATCTTCGATCACGCGTCGCTCCAGCGGGCGATTAAGACTCCGATCTGTTTAGACGAGTCGATTCGTTCCCCGGAAATCGCGGTCCCTGCAATCGATCTTGGTTCGTGCAAGATCATAAACGTCAAACTCGGGCGCGTCGGTGGGCACAGCGAAGCGAAGCGACTCGAAAAGATCGCGCGGGAACGTGGCATTCCAGTTTGGTGCGGAGGCATGCTCGAATCGGGCATCGGACGCGCGCACAACATCGCGATGTCGACGCTCGCGGGTTTCAGTTTGCCCGGCGACGTGTCCGCCAGCGCGCGTTACTGGGAAGAAGACGTTATCGAGCCGCCCGTCATCGTCAGTCCGCGTGGCACGATCACGCCGCCCGAAGCACCCGGCATTGGTTTCAAAGTTAACCTGCCTCGACTTGACGCACTGACCGTGCGCAAACAGACGATTAGATAAGCATTCATGTCAGAAACCCCTAATTCATTTCGCGCTGCTCAGCTCATCTACGAACTACTCAAATCCCGACAAGGCGAGATCGAAACGTTCATTCGCGCGCTTGTGGAAACTGAGTCACCGTCCGGAGACGAAGCCGGCAGTCACGCGGTTGTTGATCTGATTACGGACGCGGCCCGTGGCATCTCGTCGGTGAGCGAGATCAAGCGCGTCGACGTTCCTGACTTTGGTCAACACGTCGTGATCCAGGCGTTCACCGAGCAACGATCGCAAGGACAGATTCTGGCCGTTGGACACACGGACACGGTCCATGCGCGCGGTTCTGTTGCGCTGCGCCCATGGCGTCATGATGCGGGAAAAATCTTCGGTCCCGGTATTTTCGACATGAAGGCAAACTGCGCGTTGATTATCGAAGTGTTGCGCGCGATGAACGAGTTGAAGATCGCGCCGCGCTTCGCAATCACCGTCGCGCTGACGTGCGATGAAGAGGTTGGCAGTTTTTCAGGTTGGCCTCTGCTGGAACAGACTGCGAAGTCTGCTGAGACACGCTACGCGTTCGTGATGGAACCGCCTGCGCTCGGTGGAAGAGTTAAGACGGGCCGAAAGGGAACTGGGATTTTCGCGATGAAAGTCGAGGGTAAGGCGGCGCATGCTGGTCTTGAACCAGAGAAAGGCGCCAGCGCGATACTCGAACTGGCCCGGCAAACGGAACGTCTCCATTCGATCAACGGATCGGGATCCGGGCTTACAGTGAACGTGGGCGTGATACGTGGGGGAACGCGATCGAATGTCGTCGCGGCTGAAGCTGAGGCGGAAATCGATGTTCGCTTTTCGACGGAAGCGGAGTCGTGTGAGATCGAGCGAATGCTGTCGAACGTCACGCCGATTGACGAGCGCACGAAAGTGTTTGTTTCAGGTGGCATCAACCGTCCGCCTCTAGAAAGAACTCCGGCAGTAATCGAACTGTTCGAAAAAGCGCGGGCGATTGCTGCCCGGGTTGATTTCGATCTCGGCGAAGCGCAGGTTGGCGGCGCGTCGGACGGAAACTTCCTCGCAGCTCTCGGAATTCCGGTGCTCGATGGTTTGGGAGTCAGCGGCGACGGCGCTCACGCCGTGCATGAGCACATCGAAGTTGACGATATCGCTCGTCGCGGCGCGTTGATTGGTGGACTCCTGAGTCTGGATTAAATGTTAATCGCAACCTGGAACGTCAATTCAATTCTTGCGCGGATGCCGTTGGTGCTTCGCTGGCTCGACGACGTGAAGCCGGACGTCGTTTGCATGCAGGAAACGAAGTGCACGGACGACAAATTTCCGACGCTGGTTTTTCAGGAACGCGGCTATCAGTGCCAACTGTTCGGTCAGCAGTCGTACAACGGCGTCGCGATTCTTTCGCGCTGTGAATGCCAGACGACTCATCGTGGCTATCCCGGTGATGATGAAACGGCACAGTCGCGACTCATCACCTCGACCGTCAATGATATTCAGATTGTCAATGTCTACATTCCGAATGGACAAGCGGTGGGGTCTGAAAAGTACGAAATGAAACTTGGGTGGATGCGGCGACTGCGCGCGTTCTTCGATCAGAATTACGATCCGACGCGCCCGGTATTACTTTGCGGTGATTTCAACGTCGCTCCCGAAGAACGTGACGTTCACGATGTCAGGCTGTGGCAGGGACGTATCATGTTCAGCGAGCAGGAGCGCGCGACGTTACAGCAGATAAAAGACTGGGGATTCACGGACGCGTTTCGTTTGCACAATGAAGAAGGTGGGAAGTTTACCTGGTGGGATTATCGTGCCGGTGCGTTCCGACGCAACCTGGGACTGCGCATCGATCACGTCTGGGTCACCGAGCCACTCGTCTCGCGCAGCGTCCGAACCTGGATCGACCTCGATCCACGCACCTGGGAGAAGCCATCCGATCATGCTCCTATGATTGCGGAAATCAATTAGACGTTAACTCAGCAGTTTTCTCAGTAATATCTTTTTGCGCCCACTCGTTATCGCGACTCGCTTCCCCGGCTTTCGAGCGCTTCGCCGCTTTCATCTTCTGCACGAGATCCATGTGAGTTGAAAAGTAGGGCAAGCTCTTACCGACGATCTCTTCGATCGAGGAGAAGCCTTTGTCCGTCATAAACTTCTCGACACCTTCCTTCAGCTCGTCGATCATCTTCACGCCCTGGAGCATCACACCCGTGCAGATTTGCACGGTGGACGATCCCAGCAACATGAATTCGAGTGCGTCGTGCGAGTTTTCAATTCCGCCAATACCGCTGATCGTCACTCCTTCAGGAAGCCCAAGCGCAAGCTGGCTAACCATGCGCAACGCGATCGGTCGCACGGCTTGCGCGGAATAACCACCCGGCACACAGTGTCCTTCAACTGTCGGCATTGGCCGCAGCGTTTCGAGATCGACACCGATCACTGACAGGATCGTATTGATCGCCGAGATACCCACAGCGCCGCCCGCGCACGCAGCGAGCGCCGGCTCGCGAATGTTCGTGATGTTCGGCGTCATCTTGGCCCACACCGGAATCTTCGCGACTTCCGTTACCCAACTAGTTACCTCTTCAGTTAGGTCCGGATGTTCGCCCATCTCCGAACCCATCTTTCGTTCGGTCATGCCGTGCGGACACGAGAAGTTGAGCTCGAAACCGTCGACGCCGGTCTCCTGGACCATGCGCGTCAGTTCCTGCCAACGGCTCTTCTCGTACTCCTCCATGATCGACGCGATCAAAATGTGGTTCGGGTACTCCTTCTTGACCTGGCGAAACTCTTCGAGCCAAACGTCAATCGGCCGATCGGAAATCAGCTCGATATTTTCGAAGCCGATCACCTCGCCGGTTGTGCGGGAACGCAGTTTTCCGTAACGCGGAACGACATTCACAACCTTCGCCGATTCAAGGCTCACAGTCTTGGCGACGGCGCCGCCCCAGCCAGCCTCGTACGACTTCGCAAGGACCCGCGCGTTCGTTCCCGGCGGGCCTGAGCCCAGCACGAACGGGTTGGGGAACTTCATTCCGTTAACGGTGATCGATAGGTCCATAATTAACTCCTTGCCCTTAGTCTGCGACTAGCGCACCGTAACTATCAGGCCGGCGATCCCGGAAAAATTGCCATGTGTTTCGCACTTCGCGAATCTTATCGAGATCGAGATCGGCGACGATGAGCGCATCTTTATCGCGCGGCGCTTCGGCGAGGAACTGTCCTCGCGGATCGCAGAAGTAACTCTGGCCGTAAAACTCGCCGATGTCCCACGGTTGTTCGCGACCGACACGATTGATTGCGCCGATGAAATATCCATTCGCGACCGCATGCGCCGGTTGTTCAAGTCGCCAGAGATACTCGGAAAGTCCGGCGACAGTCGCCGACGGATTGAAGACGATCTCCGCGCCATTCAATCCGAGCGCTCGCGCGCCTTCAGGGAAATGCCTGTCGTAACAGATGTAGACGCCGATGCGAGCGAATGCCGTATCAAAACACGGATAGCCGAGATTACCGGGCCGGAAGTAGAACTTCTCCCAGAAGCCGGGATTGACGTGCGGAATGTGGTTCTTGCGATATTTGCCAAGATACTTGCCATCGGCGTCGATTACGGCTGCGGTGTTGTAATAAATGCCGGTGATCTCTTCCTCGTAAATCGGAACGATAATCACCATGCCGTGTTCCTTGGCAACTTCCTGCATCAATCGCACGGTTGGACCATCGGGAATGCGTTCCACCGCTTCATACCAGCGCGTCTGTTGTTCGGCGCAGAAGTAAGGCGTAGTGAAAACTTCCTGCATGCAGATGATCTGCACGCCCTGCTTCGCCGCGTCCTCGAGAAACTTCAGGTGCTTTTCGATATTCAGGCGTTTGATCTCTTCGATCGGAGCATCAGTCGGCGCGGCGTTAGTACATTGAATCAGTCCGCATTTAACCGTGCGTGGCATTAAGCGAGTCTCCCTTCGAAGTGCGTGTCAGCGCGTAGTATATGACGAATCCGAGGGCAAAAGTCACGAACCATGCATATGTGTACAGGTGATCGAGAAATGTTGGATTACTGACTTGCCCGTTCGGCGTTGTGGCCGCGCGGATGAACCCGGGAACGACCGGAGCGATGGATACTACAAGTGCAACAACGGCGCGCCAGTTCACGCCGCTGCCGTAGGAATACTCACCTTTCGGATCGAATAGTCCTTCGAGATTCAAGCGTTGCTTTCGGAGTACCCAGTAGTCGCAAATCAAAATTCCTGCGATCGCTCCCATCAGTCCGGAGTAGCCAATCAGCCAGGTGAAGATGTAAGCGCTCATCGACGACATCAACTTCCACGGCATCATGAGTATTCCGATGACGGCTGTTATCAAACCGCCTGTTACATAAGAGATGAGTCGTGGATTCAGATTCGAGAAGTCGTTCGAAGGCGAGACCACGTTGGCGGCCATGTTCGTGGTGAGCTGGGCCGCGAAGATTACTGCTGTTGCAAACAAAATGATCAGCGCACTGTCAAAACGCGCCATCAGATCGACTGGATTCGGAATCGCAACGCCATAGATCAAAACCGTTGCGCTCGTGACCGCCACGCCGATGAACGCAAAGGCAGTCATGGTCAACGGCAGGCCCAGCGCCTGGCCCATCATCTGCGATTTTTGGGATCGTGCGTAACGAGTGAAGTCGGGAATGTTCAAACTGAGTGTGGCCCAGTAGCCAACGGAGGCCGTCAGCGCGCCGGGAAAGATGGTCCAGAAGTCGTTCTGCTGCTTTTGCAGTGCGGTTGATTCGGTCAACACTCTTCCGAGTCCGCCAGCACGCCACGAAGCCCACGCCAGGACGACTAAGCCACCCACCAGCAGCAGCGGTGCGGACCACGTTTCAAGATACTTGATGCCTTCGACGCCCTTGAGAATGATGACCACCTGGATGCCCCAAAACAGAAAGAAAGCGATCCAGGTGTGTAGCGGGACGTCGAGGATCGTCGTGCCCATTGTGTTCCAGGCGGGAAACATGTAGCCCAGCAGCACATCGATCGCAGTACCGCCGATCCACGTTTGAATGCCAAACCAGCCGCAGGCGACGATCGCACGCAGCATCGCCGGGATGTTAGCGCCCCTGGTTCCGAATGCGGCGCGGCTCAACACTGGAAACGACACGCCATATTTCGTTCCAGCATGCGCATTGAGGATCATGGGGATAAGCACGATCGTATTGCCGAGCAGGATCGTGATCATCGCTTGCCACCAGTTCATGCCTGCTTCGACAAAGCCGCCGGCGAGCGTATAAGTGGTGATGACCACACTCATACCTATCCAGAGCGCGGCAATGTTCCAGGTGGACCACGTCCGCTCTTTGATGGTTGTCGGCGCGAGGTCCTTGTTCCAAAGTGGACTGTGGGAAACGTCGGTGTGTAATTCTTCGAAGTCGCGTTGAGTGGGGGATTCGATGCTCATTCGTTTTTTTAGGTGTCGTTTCCTTTGCCCCTAAAAGTCGTAAACAGGTTTTCTCTGTGCTCTCTGAGTCTTTGTGGTTAATGGTTTGCTCAGGAAACAACCACAGAGTCGCAGAGAGCACAGAGGATGCACAGAGAAGCAGTCAAGCAAGAGACCTTTGAGGCATCTAGCCGGTGTCGTTCACATCGCGACGCACGTACCGCGTTTTAGGAACTGTCCGTCGCCCGACTTGCCCTTAAACTCGCCGTGGTCGATAACAACTTTCCCGCGCGAGAGGACAGTTTCGACGACGCCTCTGATCTTCTTGCCTTCGTAAGCGTTGTAGTCGACGTTCATATGGCTTGTCTTCAAGCCAAGTGTCTGTTCCTTTTCCGGATCGAAGATCACGATGTCGGCGTCGGAGCCAACAGCTATGGTGCCTTTCTTCGGAAACAGACCAAACATCTTCGCGGCGGCAGTCGAGGTTAATTCCACGAATCGATTCAGGCTGATGCGATTCTCGATCACGCCGTTGTAGATCAGCGGCACGCGGTTCTCGACACCCGGCGCGCCGTTGGGGATCTTCGTGAAGTCGTCGCGTCCCAGCTCTTTCTGTTCCTTCATGCAGAACGGACAGTGATCGGTCGAGATGACTTGCAGGTCGTCCATCTTCAAACCCTTCCACAGCTCGTCCTGGTTCCACTTCTCACGCAGCGGCGGGGTCATAACGTACTTTGCGCCATCGAAGCCGGGCTCGTCGTAGTTGTCGATCGAAAGGAAGAGATACTGCGGACAGGTTTCCGCGAATGCGGGAATGCCGCGGTCGCGAGCCTGCCGCACCTGATTGAGCGCGTCGGCGCAGGACAAGTGGACGATGTAAACCGGCGACTCGGCCATTTCGGCAATCGCAATCGCGCGATGAACGCCTTCTGCTTCTGCGACCGTCGGTCTGGTCAACGCGTGATACTTCGGTGCGGTGCGGCCGTTTTCCAACGCGCGTTTGATGATCTCGTTGATGACGATGCCGTTCTCCGCATGCATGCAGATCAACCCACCGCGAGCGCCTGCGGCCGACATCGCGCGAAAGATAGTCGCATCGTCGACGAGGAACACGCCGGGGTAAGCCATGAACATCTTGAAACTCGTTACGCCTTCGTCCATCGCCGTGTAGAGTTCTTCGATCTGTTTGTCTTCGAGTTCGGTGGTGATGAGGTGAAAGCCGTAATCGATCGCGGTCTTGCCTTCCGCTTTCTTGTGCCAGTTGTCGATGCCTTCAATAAGCGATTGGCCTTTGTATTGAACTGCGAAATCGATAATCGTCGTCGTCCCTCCGTGCGCGGCTGCGATGGTGCCGGTGCGAAAGTCGTCGGATGATTGGGTGCCGCCAAACGGCAGCTCCATGTGCGTGTGTGGATCGATGCCGCCGGGAATGAGTAGCTTGCCCGTGGCGTCGATCGTTTGATCGGCTTCCATCTGGAGATCTTTGCCGATCACCGACACCCGTTGGTTCTCGATCAGGATGTCAGCATGGTAGTCGTCAACGGCGGTAACGATACGGCCGTTTTTGATCAGGGTTCTCATTGTTGTGGTTGGGTTTTCTTCAGACAGGGTTTGGTGGCAGCCGTGTCGGCGGCGCGACGTGCGTCTTCGTTCGCTGTTGCGCCGGGCACGATCTTGTCGGTTACGCAGATTTCAGTTGCGGTGATCTTCGTGACGGCCAAATAAGAGGATTGCTTGTTTGGACTTTCCGGATCCTCGTTCGCATTGTAACGAATGATGAGCGCGACGGGTGCGAGCTTGCCGTTCTGTTTTGCCACGCGCCATTCAGCTCTCGGGCCGACGCTGGAGAAGGCATTGCTGATTACGTCCCACAGCTCCAGCGAGTGCTTCGCGCCTTTCGGCGTGACGACGGTGACATTCTGTCGCAGATCACCTTCGGCGACGATCAGTGAATAACCAGCGACGCCGCGGCAACGTGCCTCGTAATCTCCAGGTAGAGCATCAACGAGTTTGTCCGTCTTGCACTGCTTCTCGGCAAGCGGGGTGTAGACGCTGCTGTTCGCTTGGGCCAGTGCGGTAACGGCCGAACACAACAGCAGCGCCAATATGAGACTGATTTTCAATATAAGTTTCCTTCGCGTTTGCGGCCGGTGTAATCGACATAGACCACCTTCAACTCGGTATAAAAATCGAGCGCGGTTGAGCCTTGTTCGCGATCGCCGATGCCGGTGCCTTTGGAGCCGCCGAATGGAATGTGCGCTTCGCCGCCAGTCGTGGGCGAGTTGATGTGCGTCATTCCGGTCTCGATATCGTCGACAAAACGGAAGATGCGCGAGGCGTCGTTCGAAAAGATTGACGACGAAAGTCCGTACTCGGAATCGTTCGCCACCTGCATGGCTTCGTCGAAGTCTTTGACTCGCAATACTGACAACACTGGACCAAAGATCTCCTCGCGAGCGATGCGCATGTCGGGTGTTACGTGATCGAAAACTGTGGGACGCACGAAATAGCCTTTGTCGAGTCCGTTGCCGGTAGCGCGTGAGCCTCCGCAAACGAGTGTTGCGCCGTCTTCACGTCCGATATCGATGTAACTAAGCACGGTCTTGAACTGGCCCTCGTCGACACTTGGTCCCATTTCCGTTTGTGGATCAGAACCGGGGCCGATGCGCAGCGACTCGGCGCGCTTTACGACGCGTTCGACAAACTCGTCTGCAACGTCGTTCACGACGACGGCGCGGCTCGTTGCAGTGCAGCGTTGGCCTGACGATCCGAACGCACCCTGTGCCGTGGATTCAACCGCGAGATCCATGTCTGCGTCTTCCAGGATCACGACCGGATTTTTGCCGCCCATCTCGCATTGGACTTTCGCACCGCGGCGCGAGGCCTGCTCGTAAAGTCTAATACCGACGCCGTTCGATCCCGTGAACGAGATCGCCTTGACCGCGGGATGATTGATGATCTCGTCGCCCGCTTCTGATCCCGAACCGATGACGAGATTTAAAACTCCCGGCGGAATTCCGGCAGCCTCGAAGATCTCGGTGATGCGAACGGCCGTTGCCGGGGTGATCGAAGCAGGTTTGAAAACGACCGTGTTGCCCGCGACCAGCGCGGGAGCGATTTTCCAAACTGGAATTGCGACGGGGAAGTTCCACGGCGTGACGCACGCCACAACGCCTAATGGCTGTTTGATGGTGTAAGCAAAGTTCAGCGGCAACTCCGAGGGGATCGTCTCGCCGTTCATACGTCGCGACTCGCCCGCACAAAACTCGGCGACGTTGATTGACCGTTGTAATTCGCCACGCGATTCAGCGATCGTCTTGCCTTCTTCATGCGTCAGTAGTTGCGCGAGTTCTTCCTTGTTCTCTTCCATCAGGCGAGCTGCCTTGCCGACGATGCGTCCGCGCGCCGGCGCTGGTGTCGATCTCCAGCCGCGAAATGCTTCCGCAGCAGCTTCAACGGCCGAGCGCGCCTCATCGCGTGTGGCCTGCCGGATGGTGCCAATGACGTCGTCGATGTTTGCCGGGTTGATGTTTGTAGCAGTGCGTGTGGACGTCGATTCGGTCCATTTGCCGCCGATAAAATTGCGATAAGTATTCATAGGAGTGCTGGAATATATCATGTGCTATAACAGTTTGCATGAGTTTGGAACCGCAGAACATCCCCCAACTTTTGCAAGACCGCGCGGCTGCCGGCCCAGACAAGATTTTCCTGATTTCAGAAGCGGATAAACGACAGTTCACTTACAGCGAGTTTGAAGCGCTGGTGAGGAGAGTCGCGGGAATGCTGTGGGCGAACGGCGTCCGCAAAGGGGACGTGGTTAGCCTCTTGTTGCCCAACAGCGTGGAGTATGTGGTTGCGTATTTTGCGTGCTGGCATCTTGGCGCACTCGCTGGTCCGATCAACTCGCTCCTTAAATCGCAGGAGATCGAGTATGTGATTTCGAATTCAGAATCGAAAGTGCTGCTCGTCGCGTCGGAGTTTGAACCACGGATAGAAAACAAGAATTTTATTGTGTTTGACGACGTCGGAAAGGTTGATGCAGAACCGATCGAGCCCGCCCGAATTAACTGTGATGACGAGGCGATCATCATCTACACCTCGGGTACGACAGGTAAACCGAAAGGTTGTCTGCTTACGCACGGAAACGTCATCGCCAACGCGCGCCAGATCAGCACGTGGCTCAGTTTCACGGCGGCGGATCGCTTGTTGTCGATGATGCCGTTGTT
The DNA here is from genome assembly GCA_035646355.1 of Pyrinomonadaceae bacterium. GTDB lineage: Bacteria > Acidobacteriota > Blastocatellia > Pyrinomonadales > Pyrinomonadaceae > PSRF01. The sequence continues at coordinate 11,577 of DASRPN010000117.1, forward strand.
TCACATGAACGCCGTGTCGGTCACCACCATGTCGGCCTTGTATGCCGGGGGTTCGACGGTTGTCACCCCGAAGTTTTCGGCATCGCGTTTCTGGCAGATCATTTCCGATTACCAGATCACTTCATTTGGATCGGTGGCGACGATGTTATCGATGTTGTTGAGCTCGTATCCCGATGGAGTACCGACAGGACTGAGCACGAAGCAACTGCGTTTCGCAATGTGCGGGTCCGCGCCCGTGCCCGCGGAAGTCCTGAAACGATTTGAAGAGACGTTCAACTGTCTCGTCGTCGAAGGTTACGGCTTGTCTGAATCGACTTGCAGATCGACTTTTAACCCGCCGGATCAACGTCGCCGTCCTGGTTCCTGCGGCTTGCCGATCGGCAACGAAATGCGCGTCGTGGACGATGACGATCGCGCAGTTCCCGACGGCACGCTCGGAGAGATCGTGCTGCGCGGAGAAAACATTCTGAAGGGCTATTACAAGAATCCCGACGCCACGGAGATTGCATTTCGCAACGGCTGGTTCCACACCGGCGACATCGGTTATCGCGACGCCGACGGCTTCTATTACATCGTCGATCGCAAGTCAGACATGATTATTCGCGGCGGCGAGAACATTTATCCGCGCGAGATTGATGAGGTGCTTTATCAGCATCCGAATGTTGCGGCTGCGGCAGCGGTTGGTGTGCCCGATGATCTTTATGGAGAGGAAGTCGCCGCGGTTATTGTTCTGAAAGACGGCACGAAAGTTTCAGAGCAGGAAGTGATTGATTTCTGTAAAGCGCGGCTCGCCGATTACAAGTGCCCAAAGTCGGTGCAGTTCGTCCACGACATTCCGAAAGGCCCGACAGGAAAGTTGTTGAAACGTGAATTGGTCCGGATGTTGAAAGAAAATTAGCTCCTGCCGCCCTCGAGATTCGGCACCTGTGGCGTCACCGATGTTCGCTTAACGCGATCAAGTGCCCAGGCGCCAACGAGCCACAGTGCGCATATCCCGATCATGATCGGCGAAAACCATTTGCCATACAGACCATCAGGCGACCACTTCTCCGTCGCCGCGTGCAACGCTTCGCTGTTCGGCAGCAGTCCCGCTTCGGTGAATTCGTGGAAAGAGTAGATCGCGACCTGGACCATGAAGAGGAGGAGGAAGATGCTCGTCACCTGAAAGAAGCGTTTCACATTCAGCAGATGACCAAACTTGGCCCAGCCAATCGAAAAGGCCACGGCCGCGCCAAAACCGAGCAACGCGCCGTTGATTAAGTTCGGATCCTTCACCTGCATCAGCAGCAACGCTGTTTCCATTCCCTCGCGAGTAATCATCAGGAAAGTAAAAATGAAGATGCCGAACACAGCCGCGAGCCGTGAATTCTTCGACGAAACTTCACTCAATCGCTCGCGCATGCGCTGTTGGATTTTTGGACCGGAACGCCACATGTGAATCACGAGGGTCCCGACCATCACCACGGCGATGGCGCCAAGCACCGCCTCGCGCAGAGCCTCATTCCCGAAGAATTGGCTGACGTAGCCGCCGACAAATTCGCCAAAAATGCTCTGAATGGTCGCGTCGTCAACGCCCTTGTAGAGCACGTAAGCGAGTCCGCCGCTGGCGGCTAAGGCGACCACAATCGCGAGGTAAACCGAAGTATTCAGCCACTGTTGTCCGGATTTCCGGAGGTAAGCCAGGATGACGGCCACGAGGAGAAACGACTCGAATCCTTCGCGCAGCACGATGATGAATGAGTTCAGCATGGGCGGCAGTATAGTCTAGTTGAAAACAGTTTTCAATTTCAGTCGAGCCGCAAGATCACCCAACGGAAGGGCAGGGGTTACTGAGTTGCGGTGGGAAGAATGGCGAGATCCGCGCGCACCGGCCCTAGCTGCGTAGTCGCCGCAAACCGCAGCGGCAACCGCCGTTTATCGTCGCTGATCCACAGTCGCAACTGATACTTGTCGGGCTCGGGATCGTCGGTCGTGATCATCAACGCAATCGCTGGAATCTTTCGCGTGCCGAGGTCGATCGTTTCACGCTTCATCGACGTCACGTGCACAGTCTTCAGTTTGTTCTCAACCAGGACCGGTATCGAGCTTCGCTTCGTTGGATTCAGATTGAACATCCGCAGCGCATAGAAAAACGAAAGAATATCGTGTGTTCCGGCGGGAACCTCGATTCGGGCGTTGTTGTCGACGACTACGGTTCCCGTTTCCTGGTTCGTTGTCAGTGTTAGATTCACACGGCGTTTGCCTTCGACGAAATTCAACATCGTTCGATACGGCATCAAGCCTTTCGGATCGACGTAAGAGTCGATCTGATCGCGCGCGACAAATACACGCGCTGCTGCGTTCGTCGTCTGCGCCGTCACCGTAAGAAAGATTCCATCGCGATCGAAGTGTTTCGATCGTCCGCGCACCTGAAAGCTCGCCGTGCCCATCGACGTATTGCCTGTTCCAACAAACACCTGGTAGTTGAGTTGTTCGTTCAGCGGAAACGGCCATTCGCCTTCGACGAGAGGCGTAACTGGGGCCTCCGTTGTTGGAGCAGCCGGTGCAGGATTCGGCGCGACTGGCGCCGTGGGTTTGGCCACCATCGGTGGAGGCGCAAGCATTTCCGAAGCTGCGATTTCGGCGCGCAAATCACCGGAGTTCACGCGGCCGGTAAACAACACCGGCACGTGTCGCTCATCGTTGCTGAAGTAGATCTTTACGTTCTTCAAGCGCGAGTTCGCTTTGACTTCCGTGACGATCGTTTCGAATGAACCGACGTTTGTTCTGACCGTTTGACGGCCGACGACTTCCAACTCGACGTTATAGTCCACACCTTCGCTACGTACCGTCAGGTTGTATTCCGCGCCATCGTGTAACGGGAGTGCGCGCGCCCGGTAGAACGCGGACAGGAAATCGAACACGCCGGCTAACGCACTCAGTTTTCCTGGGATGGCTTCATTGCCGGCGGGCTGCGGGAACTCCTGGTTCGCTTGCGCAGACGCGAGTGCGTCGCGAGCGGTCTCCTGCGATCGAAACGGTAGACCTGTTTCGGGATCGATGTAAGTGATGTAATCGTTGTTTAGAGCGAAGAGAGCTACGTTAACGACGCCTGTCGTTTCGAGGTGTGCGCGGAGGTGAATGGCGTCGCGGCCGTAAAAGCTTCCGCGCGCTACAACTTCGAATTCCGCATGAGCGGCGCTGGGAAAACTCGAGTAAGAGATGTTGTATGTCAGTCTTTCGCCCACACGATAAGGTGCCTGCGAAATTGCGTGTCCACCGTTCTGAGCAGCGACTGGAAAGGCAAACGCGAGGATTAGGATTGCGAATGTCGAAATTAGCGGGGGTTTCAAGCTGAGATTCACCGTCGCATAATAGTTTTAAATCAAAAGATGGGCAATCGGCAATGCCTTTTGTGGAAGGCTCCGGTAAGTACACGCCCAGGGCTGATTATCGGTTCCCTTCGATTGCTTTCGCTTGCGAACCGACGGCGGCTTTTAAGCTCGCGAAACCCTCGCGCCGGAGAATCTCAACCAGTCCTTCATTGATTTGGCGCACGATGCGCGGTCCTTTATAGATAAAGCCGGTATACAACTGAACGAGACTCGCCCCGGCGCAAATCTTTTCCCAGGCGTCCTGCGCGGTGAAAATCCCGCCCACGCCGATTAAAGGGATTCGTCCGCCTGTCAGTTGGTAAAGTTCAGCGATCATCTGCGTGGCCCGGCTGGTGAGTGGCCTTCCGCTAAGTCCGCCGGCGCCACAGGCTTCGACGGTGCGCTTGTCTGTTCGGAGATTATCGCGGCTGATCGTGGTGTTGGTGGCGATTATGCCGTCGATCTGAAGACGTTGGATGACGTCGACGATCATTTCGAGCTCGGGACGTTGTAGATCCGGAGAGATTTTGACGAGCAGCGGCACAGGTGCTTGTCGTGCATAACGCTGCTGTAATTCCCGGTTTCTGGATTGCAGCGCGACGAGCAGGGAAGTGAGTTGCTCCGACTGTTGCAACTCGCGCAGTTGCGGCGTGTTTGGAGAACTGACGTTGATCGCGACGTAGTCAGCCAGTTTGTAGACAAGATCGAAACTCGCGAGATAGTCAGCCGTAGCTTCTTCTAACGGTGCGATCTTGCTTTTGCCGATACTGATACCGAGGACGCAGTTGTCGGGTCGACGATGTTCGACGCGGCGAGCGAACGCGGCGGCGCCGGCGTTGTTGAAACCGGCGCGATTGATGAGTGCCTGATCCGCGGCGAGTCGAAACATGCGGGGCTTCGGATTACCGGGCTGCGGATGAAACGTCACCGTTCCTGCTTCGATAAAACCAAAACCCAACGCTGCCAGCGATTCAAGCGCGATACCATTTTTGTCGAAACCGGCAGCGAGTCCCACGGGATTCCGGAAACACAGATTAAACAGATCTGTGTTCAGCACTGATGATTCAAATGGTGGCCCTACGAATTTACTAAAAAGCGGAAGGGAATGAAGTGCCAACTCATGAGCGCTCTCGGGGGGAAGTCGAAAAAGGATGGGACGCAGCAGCGACCGATAGACCATATGTATTGCTTTGTACTTTGTACTTTGAGCTTTGTACCTGGAAACAGTCAGTGGTCAGTGTCCGTAGTCAGTTATTGGCTTGAATTACAACAGACAACTGACAACGGACCACTGACAAAGTACCAAGTACAAAGTACAAAGTTCAAAGCTCCGGGTGCAAACTTGTCACCTCAAACGCTTCTTGTTAGTATCCGCTGAAATGGACTTCATCGAGAAGGCTCGCATCATGGACGGTCCGCGCATAAACCGTGCGCTCGCTCGTCTGTCTTCTGAAATCGTCGAAGAGAATCATGGCGCGGGCGATCTTTTCCTCGTCGGAATCCGGCGTCGCGGAGTGCCGCTCGCGGAACGAATAGCGGCGAAGATTGCCGATCTCGAAGGTGCACCGCCGCCGGTCGGCGTGCTCGACATCACGCTCTATCGCGACGACCTTTCAACTGTTGGCGCGAAGCCCGTGGTAAACCGCACCGATCTTCCTGGTGACATCGAGAACCGGAACATCGTCCTGATTGACGATGTTCTTTACACAGGCCGCACCATTCGCGCCGCCCTCGATCAGTTGATCGACTTCGGGCGTCCGCGCCGGGTGCAGTTGGCGGTACTAATCGACCGCGGCAAAGAACATCGCGAGTTGCCGATCCAAGCCGATTACATTGGCAAGCTCGTGCCGACAAAGAAGAGCGAAATCATCAAGGTGATGCTAAACGAATTCGACGAGGAAGAAAGCGTGGTAATCGTCGAGCGACCGTCGGAGACGGCGTAACGAAGCGGCCGACGGGCCGCTTTTTTTATGTTTAGTCAGTTGTTAGTAGTCAGTTGTCCGTTGTTGCAGAACACTAAATTCTGAGAACTGACCACTGACAACTGACCACTGACAACTGACAACTGACCAACGACAAGATGGCACAGGCAACTTTCAACCGTAAACATCTGCTCGGCATTCGCGAACTCGACGCCGAGGAAATTACGCACCTGCTCGACACCGCCGAAACGTTTCGCGACGTTTCCAAACGCGAGATAAAGAAAGTCCCCGCGTTGCGCGGACGCACTGTCATCAATCTCTTCTTCGAACCGTCAACCCGCACGCGAACTTCATTCGAAATCGCCGCTAAACGACTGTCGGCGGACGCCGTTAACGTCAGTATCTCAACGTCAAGCGTCACGAAAGGCGAGACATTGCTCGACACCGCCCGCAACCTGGAAGCGATGGCGCCAGATTGCATCGTCATTCGTCACTCGATGGCGGGCGCGCCGCAACATCTCGCACGCATGTGTTCTGCTCCGATTGTTAACGCCGGCGACGGTTCGCACGAACATCCCACGCAGGCACTGCTCGACGCACTTACGATTCGTGAATACAAAGGACGGATCAAGGATCTGAAGGTCGCGATCATCGGCGACATCCTTCACTCGCGCGTTGCACGTTCGAACGTTTACCTGCTGACGAAACTCGGCGCGAACGTTAGTGTCGGTGGTCCAGGAACACTCGTGCCGCACGAGTTCGGCGAACTAGTTGATAGTAGGCTTCGCGTCGAGAAACATTTCGAAGACGCGATTGAGGGCGCCGACGTGGTAATGATTCTGCGCATTCAGCGCGAACGACAAGACGCGGCATTCTTTCCGTCGATGCGCGAATACGCCGTGCACTACGGTCTGAGTCCGAAACATCTCAAGCGCGCGGCGCCGGACGTGATCGTCATGCACCCCGGTCCGATGAATCGCGGCGTCGAGATCTCGTCGGAGATCGCCGACGGCAGCCAGTCATTAATTCTTGACCAGGTGACCAATGGAGTCGCCGTGCGCATGGCGGTGCTGTACCTGCTTGCCGGCGGCAACTTCGAAAAGGAAGACGAAGCTCCGCCCGTAAAAAAAACAAAACGAGAACGCAAGGCGCCCCAGCAATGAAACTGTTGATTGCGAATGGTTACGTGATCGATCCGGCGCAACAGGTGAACGCCGGACGCAATGTTCTGATCGACGAAGGCCGCGTTGTGGGTTTGCTCGATCGTTCCGAGCCCGCTCCCGAAGACGCGCAGGTGCTCGACGCGACCGGGCTGATCGTCGCGCCGGGCTTTATCGACTTGCATACGCACCTTCGCGAACCCGGTCAGGAATACAAAGAAACAATCGCGAGCGGTGCGTCGGCCGCCGTAACCGGCGGTTGGGCCAGTATTTGCGCGATGCCCAACACCGATCCGATCAATGACAATCCTGCCGTCACTCGTTACATCATCGAACAAGGCCAGGCGGCGAACCTCGCAAACGTATTTCCGATTGGCGCAATTACCAAAGGCAGCGGTGGAAAAGAGCTCGCTGAAATGGGCGAGATGAAGAACGCCGGCATCGTCGCAGTTTCAGACGATGGACGTCCGGTGCCCACGTCGGGAATGATGCGCCGCGCGATGGAGTACGCCCGTGGATTTGACCTGACGGTCGTCGATCATTGCCAGGACCATTCGTTGAGTGCGGGTGGCGTGATGCATGAGGGACGCTGGTCGTTGATTCTCGGGTTGCGCGGTATGCCGGCGGCGGCGGAAGACGTCGACGTTGTTCGAGATTGCGTGCTTGCGAAACTCACGGGCGCGAAAGTTCACATTGCGCACGTGTCCACGCGCGGCGCGCTGGAAGCTGTGCGACAAGCGAAGAACCAAGGTTTGCAAGTGACCTGCGAAGTCACGCCGCATCACTGGACACTAACCGATGAAGCCGTCCAGGAATACGACACGAACACCAAAATGAGCCCGCCGTTGCGCAGTCGCGAACACGTCGATGCGGTGTTGGCTGGTATTAAGGACGGAACGATCGACGCCGTCGCTACGGATCACGCACCGCACCACGCGGATGAAAAGGCGCTCGAATTCGACCAGGCTCCGTTTGGCATCACGGGCTTAGAAACAGCCGTCGGCCTTGCTTTTGATCTGGTTCACGACGGTTTGATCGACCTCGAACGAGTGGTGCAGATGTGTTCTACAAACCCGGCGCGCATTTTTGGCCTCGCCGATCGCGGATCGCTGAAGGCCAATGCTCATGCGGACGTGACGATTCTCGATCCGCAGCTCGAATGGGTCTTCGATGTGAATCGGTCGAGGTCGAAGAGTCGAAATACGCCGTTTCACCAGCGGACAATGCACGGCGCGGCTGTTGCAACCATTGTCGGCGGGCGCTTGGTTTATCTCCATCCCGACTACTCACGAATGAATGAACTGAAGCACCGTGGCGCATCGGTGTAACACGGCATCAATTCTGAAGACTTCCGAAATAAGCACACCACATCTTCGCCGGAATATTTGCACCGCCGACACTAAAAACATTGCGTATCGGCGAACCTCGCCCTAGAATGCTCCGGACCAAGTTTCCGGTAGCATTTCAGACGCAAAAGTTCACGCGGTTTCGTCTTTGTTAACGCCCCCACACGTAGCAAAGCCGTTTTCGATTTCGCTTTTTAACAACGGAATAGTTTTAGAGCCCCGGTCTAAGAACCAACGGAGGTCACGATGAAGAGTAAGCTTCGCAGTCTTACCTGTATGGCCGCCCTCGTCACCCTGGTGTTCCCACCTGTGTGTTTCGCTGACAAAAAGAACGCCTCAAAGATGCTGAAGCAGCAAGAGCGGTATACATTGTCTTTGGAGTTGGAGTTTACGAAAAAGGAGCAGAACCCGCTGGAACATGCCATTTCCGTTCTGTTTGATGTCGGTCCGAACGGGTACGCGACCGGCTTTTTGGTAGGTAACGGATTGGTGATGACGGCGTATCACGTGATCTCCGGTAACCTCAGCACTACCAAGAAGGTGATGCTGGGTTTCAAAGCGAACGACGAACTGGCCGTCAAAGTTTTCGTCGACGGCTGTCGGGCTAAGGTAATTAAGGTCGACAAGGAAGCGGATCTCGCCTTACTTGAGATGTGCCGCAGTTCGAAGAATACCAAGGCGCCGAAATTCCAGACCGCGCCGAACAAGGACGACAAGTTGTTTTTGATCGCACGGCCACACGGCGATAAGGTCGTTAGCCACGGAAGTTTTTACGGCAACTACATGCTGGGAACCCAGGAGTACTGGTCGGTCAAGATCGATAGCCGCGACGGGTTCTCGGGTAGCCCGGTCTACAACGCCAATGCTGAAGTGGTAGGCGTGTTCAGCGGTTACGATTGGTCGCAGAAACTCGCGCTGATCAGTCCGAGTACGCGCGCGCAGAAGTTGCTGGAGGAATACCAGGCGGAAAACCCGTAACGGGATCGCAGCTTGATTATTGTTTGAGCGAGCGTTTTAGATGCTCGCGATGGATTTCTTTGACCCAGTAGAGTTCGGGGGCGCTAACGCCGACCAGTTTGCGCCCCGCGATTTGAGTGCAAACGATCAGGTAGTTCGTTAACTGGTTTGCCGCTACCCGCCAGCGCGGCAAAACCGTGTGCTCGAAGTTAAACCCTGCCTCCAGTCGCACTTTTAATCTTTCCTGATCCGACCAGCGCTTCTTCGAACTCTCCGCACCGTGATGCAACAGCACGGCGTCGGGAACAAACAGCAGCTTCCAGTTCGCTTTTGTCATTCGCCAGCACCACTCGGCGTCTTCCGAGTACATGTGAAACTGTTCGTTGAAGCCGCCGACCTCGTCGATCATCTCGCGGCGCGCAAGCATCGCAGCGCCGCTCAACCACGGCACCGAGCGCAGGCGATCGTGGTCCCAGTGCCCCCCAAGTAACAACTCACCGCGCAGGCGCCGCGGAAGCAGGTGATAGAGTTTCAACTGCGACAGGATCGTGTGCCACACCCGCGGCGGATTGAAAAACGCGCTGATCTGCAACGATCCGTCCGCGTTCAAGATCTTCGGCCCGCAGACTCCGATTCGTGAATTGGACTTGATCTTCTCCATCAATGTGTCGATTGTTCCGGGTTGCACTTCCGTATCGAGATTGAGGAGAAAGAGAAATGGCGCTTTCGTGACAGCGAAGCCCTGGTTGTTGGCCGCGCCGAAGCCGCGGTTTTCCGAGTTGTTGAAAATGCGAAGTTGCTGGTTCGCGAAGAGGGGCGCGAGTGGTTCGCTGCTGCGCAACTGGTCCAGGCTGTCGTCTGCGGACGCATTGTCGATGATAACGACTTCGTAGCTCGTGGTGGGTTGCGAACTGACGATCGTTTCGACGCAGCGTCGTAGAAGGTTGCCGCCGTTCCAGTTGACGATGATTATCGACAGTTCAGGCGGCATCGTTTCAGGAAACGAGATCCTTAGCAGCGCTCTTAAAGCCGTTTGCGTATTCGTGATAACGCCATGAGAGCAGTTCACGCAGTATTGTCGGGACGCGATTTAGGCGGCGCTCCGGGAGGTTTGCGCGCGCGTCGAGATGGCGCGAAAAGTCTCCGGCGAACGAAAGCGCTTGGCGACAGTCAAACTCGTCTTTGTGGTCCAACAGACGTTGTTCGAGTGTTTCGAGGATCCGGTGTAATTCTGTTATTGGGTTCGATCGCTTGAGCGCTTCAAAAGTGCTGGGCTTCGGAGCTTTCGGCGGAGGTGTTGGCGCGCCGATCTGCTGGCGCTCGTGTTGGCGGTACTTGACTAAAGGCGCGTCGATCATGATGACGTCGGCGACCGAAGCTACAGCGAGCGCGATCCAGCCGTCGTGAATCATCTGTATGTTCGTCGGGATTGGAAGCACCAGGTTCTTGTATTCGGATCGAAACGCGATTGTAGCGCCGGTTACGGTCCAGCCCGTTATGAGTACGTCGAGCGCGCGTCCGTGCGCGACCAGGTTTCGTTTATGAGCGTCGAAACCGACTTCGTCCCACATGCGGCGGCCTGTCGAGTTCAGGTTTTCGTCGACGATTTCGGCATCGGAGAACACCAGGCCGGCTTTTGGGTTTGTGTTGAAAGCTGTATCGATTAGTTCCAGCTTGTCCTCACGCCAAACATCATCCTGATCGCACAGGGCGATGACGTCGCCGCTACAAAGGTTAATAGCCTGTTCGAAGTTTTTTAACGATCCTAAATTCTGTTCGTTCGAATAAAAGACGACGACAGGCGCCGATGCGTATTGTCTAATCACGGATTCAGTTTCATCAGTGGATGCGTCGTCACAGATCACAATCTCATTCGGTCGCCGTGATTGTGAGGCAATGCTTTCCAACTGCGCCGGCAGAAACTTCGCGCCGTTGTAAGTACAGATGGCGACTGAGATTTTCACGTGCCGTATTCTACCTAATAGACCTCGCGGCTTTGAACTCGTTGCTTCGTTGCGAGACTGAAACGAGACTCGGGGGTGCCGGTTCCGTTAATCATCGCCGTGACATACTCTCCGACGACTGGTCCATGTTTGAAGCCATGCCCGGAGCCGCCACCCACGATCCAAATGTTGTCAAACTCCGGATGGCGATCGATTAGAAAGTCTCCGTTCGACGTGTTCTCATACTGGCAAACACGTGTTTCCAACACCGGCGCGTCAGCAAGCGCAGGAATTCGTTGTGCGAGATACTCTCGCGCGGCTGTTAGACCGGCTTGCGAAACAACACGTTCACCGTTGTCCGGATCAAACTCTGGTCCATGCGCATCGATCGCGAGTTTGAACCCTCGCCCGTCGAGATTTGGAAGTCCGTAAACAAGATCGTTGAAGTCGATCCATGCCGGCATCGCCGGTGGTCCAAAACGTTCATCACCTGCCGGGACGCCGAAAAACAAGACCTCTTGACGCGTGACATGAATTAATTCTCCGAGTAGCTGGGGAAAAATCTTCGGCAGCCACGGGCCACAGGCAAACACCAATCGATCGGCGTTGATTCGTGAATCCGTCGTGACTCGCGCTTGCACGTAATCGACGCTGATTCCGCGCGCCTGCGCCACCACTGCCTGCACCGCGCGACGCGCCATTAAGACGCCAGAATCCGGTTCCAGAATTCCCCACGTCGCTTGACCGGGATCGATCTGAGGGAATCTATGGACCAGCTCCCCACGATCTAATTTCTCAAACCGGGTGCCGGTGCGTTGCAGTGTCGTTAGTACCGCTTCGCAATAAGGGTCTTGCTCTCGCGCCAACCAGAGAATGCCTGTGTTTTGAAACAGTGACACAGTCTGAGGCCCTGCTTCTTCAAACAACTTTTTCCACAGGTCGAGTGATCGTTGCGCCCAGCGCGTGTAAATCTCGTCTGGTCCGTAGCCTAAGCGAATCATTCGCGACTCTCCGCCCGAACTAGCGCGACTGTTGCCCGGACCATACGCGTCGATCAGCAGGACTTCCGCGCCCGCGCGGCGCAACCAGTACGCAGTCCACGCGCCAAACACTCCCGCTCCGATTACTGCGACGTCATACGTCTTGGTCATGCGCGTGATTGTAGCCTAATTGACATAGACCATGGATTGCAGGCAAATTGGTAGACACTCAACACAGGGAGGAAGACTAATGAAGCGCTTAAGTGCAATAGTGTCACTTTTTTCGCTGCTGGTGCTTGTCGCAGCGTGTAACGATCCCGCATCAGACGTCAATAAAGCGGTAACGAGCGAGGCTCAAAAGGCTGCATCGCCGCAGACGGCGGGGGGACAGAAATACGCAATTACACCGCAGAACTCGAAGATCGAGTTTATTGGCTCGAAAGTGACAGGTAGTCATAATGGATCGTTCGAGAAGTTCAATGGCGAGATTCATTATGGGAACAACGATCCCGCGCAAAGTCACGTGGCGATCACTATCGATGCGACTTCGGTTAAGACCGACGATCCGAAGTTGACTGAACACCTGAAGACACCCGACTTCTTCGACGTCGCTAAATTTCCCGACGCAAAGTTCGAATCAACCGCAATCAAGGCCGGTGGTGAGAAAGGCGCGACTCATACCGTCACCGGCAACCTGACATTGCATGGCGTGACGAAGTCGATAACGTTCCCGGCGACGATCGCTGTTACCGGCGACACGGCCACCGTTGATGCGAGCTTTGCAATCAACCGCAAAGACTTCGGCATCAACTATCCCGGTGCGCAGGATAATCTGATCCGTGATGACGTGGTAATGAAGTTGTCGATACGTGGGAATAAGGCAAGTTAGTCAGTAGTCAATAGTCAGTAGTCAGTGGGGTGGTCAGCGTTGCCACGGACAACTGACCACGGGCCACTGACTAAGTTTTCTAATTAACAGAAAACAGACGAAATACTTTCAACCTTCCGCCGTGCTTTCGGCGTGAGTGACTCGAGCGTTTCGAGAACTCGCTCGTGTGTCATGCCGGTTCCGAGATAGGTCCAGCGGTTTGCCTGGAGTTGCTGAGGGCGAAACTGTTCCTTCTCAGCCTCGCTCAGGCCAGTTCCGATCGCGCGCTCGAGGCTGTCGAGATCAAACTCGACCTGCTGCTTGAGAGCCCCATCGATGAACCCTCCAATCGCGAGGTACTCTTCCACCCCTTGCATGATCCCGTCTTCGTCGCGTCCCTGCGCCAACGCTTCAACCATCAACGTATCGAGCTTCGCGTGTTGCACCTCTTCGACCCAGTGATGTTTCAAGAGGCTCTTGAACTGCGGATCGAGTTGCTGGTTGTCGCGGATGCTCTCAACGTAGTGACGTTGGACCATCCATTCGATGTGCAGTGTTACCATCGCGACTCCGAGCGGGTCGTGTTTCAGTATCTCCGCCGCAACCGCGTCGGGCGGCCCAATTACGGCACATTCGACTCCAAAACCGTCTTCAAATTCCTGGCTAAAACGTTTGAACAACTGAATGTGCTTTGCTTCCTCACCGGCAAAACTCAACAGCGCGCGCACGCGATAATCGTCGCCGGCAAGGTGTGACCGCGCATGGTCCAGAACAAACGGTAAAATGAATTCCTCGACGAGACCGAAGATGCTCAGATAAGCGTTACCCCTGATCTGATTCAAGATTCGCTTCTCGTCCGGGTTGAGAAACGTCAGCGGCTCGACACGGGCCAACGACTCGGGCATGAACGGTTTGTGAAAGTCCAGTCGCTTTTCACCACCGATGATGTCCTCGATGCGCCAGTGAATCATTTCCGAGGCCGCCAACACTGATTGATAGGTGTATTTGTCGAGCATAATGGAACACCTCCTTGATGATTCCTTTTTATAACGCGTAAAAGACATGAATAAAGGAGCAGTGTATTCTGTGTGAAATGACCCCGGATCTCTCGCGCTACCATCAACCGATCACCGATCTGTTCAAAACAGACGACGTGCAGCGTTATCGACTGACCGAAGAGCAGGTCAGCTTTTATCGGGAGAACGGCTATCTTGCCGGTCTGAAAGTACTGAACGAAGAGCAACTTGAGGCGCTGCGTGGTGAGTTGGCCCAGCTGGTCGACCCGTCGCATCCGGGTCACGATCTGTTCTACGAGTTCAATGCAAACGAGTCTGCCGACCCGTCAAGAAGTCTTTTTCATGCGCTAGGCGCGTGGCGGATCAAACCCGCGCTGCACGACTTATTGTGGCATCCGGCGTTTGTCGTTCCGGCGGCTCAGTTACTGGGCGGGGCGGTGCGTTTCTGGCACGACCAGATTTTTTACAAGCCCGCGCATCACGGTGGTGTGGTGATCTGGCACCAGGATTATTCCTATTGGACCAGGACCACTCCGGTGGCCCATATTTCCTGCTGGATCGGACTCGACGACTCGACGCGGGCGAACGGATGTGTTCACTACGTCCCCGGCAGTCACCGGTGGCCGTTGCTGCCGCGCGCCAGTTTCGCGAACCATATGGATGCGATTCTCGACGCACTCGCGCCTGAGCAACGTGCGAACTTCAAGTCTGTGCCGATTGAGCTGAAGGCAGGCGAGTGTTCCTTTCATCATTCGTTCATGGTCCATGGCTCGTATGCAAACGAAACTGCGGTCCCGCGTCGAGCGCTGGTGATCAATGCTTTTCGTGATGGTGTGGTTTCCGCGTCCGATTCGCCTCTATTGGAGGGAGTTCCGGTTATCGCGCCAGGGCAAAAGATCGAGGGCCAGTTCTTTCCACTCTTATACAAACCTGAGTGAGCAGTTTTAAGAACGTAAACTCTACGGGCATGACTTTGCTTACTGGCTGGCAATCGATGTGGCAATCACTTGGCGCGTCGCATACAAATGACGAGCTCTTTTATCGGCTTGTGGCGTGTTACTCAGAACCGCATCGGAAGTATCACACGATGCAACACCTGCGAGAGTGTCTTGCACACCTCGAACGTGTGCGTTCATTTGCCGAACGACCGAGTGAGGTCGAGCTGGCCTTGTGGTTTCACGACGGGATTTATGATACTTACAAAAGTAATAACGAGGAACGAAGTGCTGAGTGGGCGCGCGACAGCGCCTGGGCCGTCGGGCTTTCTGACGAGCAAGCGATGCGAATTTACAATCATGTTGTGACGACCCGTCATCACGTGGTTCCCGCCACTCAGGATGCGATGATTGTGGTTGATATCGATCTCAGCGTTCTGGGTGCGGATACTGCACGTTTCGAGGAATACGAGGTCCAGGTGCGAGAAGAATACTCGTGGGTTCCCGATATTGTGTATCGACGCGGACGTCGAAAGATACTGCAGGACTTCGCTAATCGCGAGCGGATCTACTGCACAGAGTATTTTCGAATCGAATATGAGGCTCGAGCGCGCGAGAATATTGCTCGCTCACTAACGCGCTTGTAGTAGTCACCAGCGCGTGTTCTGTAGCTCACCAATCCAACCCGCCGCATCGCCAGTGGGATCTCGGGGTTTTTCATGAACCAACGCCAGACGTTTCCGGAACGGGCGTTTTCGGCGCTCAGCAGAATGATGCCTTGATCGATGCCAATCACGTCCGGATTTACCCAGCCGTTATTCGGATTGAAAGCATCGACGAAGCCATAGCGTCCGTAGATCTTCTCGCCGTACTTGTCACGCATTGTTCGGAGCGCACGCACAGCCAACTCCGGTGTGAACATCAATGAACCACCGGCAGCCGACGGCACAACGCTGCCGTCGATGTCGGGATCGTGCGGTGGCCCACCCCATGCCAGATAACCCTTGGCGCTGTCGGAAGCAGTAATGCCCCAGACGTCTGGACCATATCCGCGATATTGATGCGCCAGGCTGATGCAAAACGCGCGGTGGGCCAACGTTGCCTGGACAGAGTTTTCAAAGTAGTCGATGCGATCGCCCTGCGTTTCTTTCCGATCGCGATAATCAACCCAGGCGTGTGAGTACTGATGCATGAAGAGCGGCACGCCGATCGTCGTGAAGAACGTGTGACCGGAGTAACGATATCGATCTTTCCACAACGCGTACCACGACCGAGGAGAAATGGAATGAGTCGGCGATCCGATGCCGAGAAGATAGAGAATCGTGTCTTCGCTATATGTGTCCCAGCGCGGATTGAGAAAGCCCGTTTCCGGTTTCCAACCGTGGGAGAGGAGCAGCGGGTGGTGGTTGAGCATGAAGCGAAAGTCGACTCGATTGTAGATTTTAGTGGCAAGCCTCACGATTTCCGGATCGCTTGCAAAACACTGTCGCACCGTGAGAATGCCGCCTAGCAACAGTGCGGTGTCAATTGAGGAGACTTCACTGTTCCAACGGCGCTGCCCCGTTTTTGTGTCGAGCCAGTGATAGAACCAGCCCTGTTTGTGATACGCGCGATCGGCGAAGAACCGAAGTGTCACGCGAGTGCGTTCTTTCGCTGCCGTTGATTCGACCCAACGATGTTCGGAGGCGATACAAAGTGCGGTCAGTCCGAAGCCTGTCGCAGCGATGCTGCCGACGTTCTGGTGGTTTTCGTCGAGGGCTGAACCGTCAGTGCGGGCACGGTCGGCGACCAGGCCTGTCTGAGGATCCGCTTGCTGCCAAAAATATTGAAAGAGGCGTTGCTGGAGATCTTCGAGGAAAGCTTCGTCTGACGCTGAGAAAGTAGACTGTGCCGGCGCAACGCTCGCGCTGAATAGCACGAGGCAGAACGCCAGCAATGGAATGAAACGGAGACGGGGGGAAGCGGTGACACGGGGACGCGGCGAGGTAGCGAATCCATTCTCCGCTTCTCCGCGTCCCCGCTTTTCCCCTTCTGTGTTGTGGGGGCGATTACGTTTCCTATCTAACTTCAAACGTCTTCTCGATCACGTCCTGCGAGTTCGAACCGACCATGACGCGAAACTCACCCGGTTCAACGACAAACTTCATTTCGCGATTGTAAAAGCCGAGATGTTCGGGTCCGAGCAAAAAATCCACGCTTCGCTTCTGGCCGGGCTGGAGTGTCACGCGTTGAAATCCTTTCAGTTCCTTCACCGGACGGGCAATACTCGCCGTTACGTCACGAACGTAAACCTGGACCACCTCATCGCCCGCGCGTCTACCCACATTTTCAACCTCCGCCGTGACGCGAATCGTCCCGTTGGGCCGGATCTGCGTAGCATTCAATTGCACGTTGGTGATCTTGAACTGCGTGTAGCTGAGTCCGAAACCGAACGGAAACTGTGGGGTCCACGGAGCGTCGAAATACTTCGACGTGTAACGATTGTTGGCTTCAGGCGGCCGGCCGGTGTTCAAGTAGTTGTAATGGATCGGAACCTGACCTGTGACGCGTGGAAACGTAACCGGGAGCTTTCCACCAGGGTTGACGTCGCCAAACAACACATCCGCGATCGCATTCCCTGATTCCGTGCCGCCCATCCACGCTTCGAGAATCGCGGGAACGTTGTCGACAATCCAACCAATGGCTGGCGGACGGCCGTTTACGAGAACAACGATCGTTGGCTTGCCCGCACGGGAAACTTCTCTCACGAGATCCATCTGGCGTCCGGGAAGATCGAGCGTCACGCGCGAGGCTGCTTCGCCAACCATGTCCTTCGACTCGCCGACGAACACAATCGCAACATCAGAATTGCGCGCTGCTGTTACTGCTTCCGCAAACCCTGCATCCGAGTCGCCCGTGATATCACAACCCTTCGCATGTGTAACCTTCGTTTGCGATGAAACTTTATTCCTGATTCCTGCCAGCGGGGTGACCGTGTCTTCGTCGCGGCCGTCACCTGACCACCAACCCAATGGAGAACGTTTATCGTCTGCCAGTGGTCCAATCACGGCAATCGACCTGACACTCTTCGCCAGCGGCAACGTCTCGCGCTCGTTCTTCAACAGCACCATCGACCGGCCCGCGATCTCCCTCGCAGTCGCCCGACTGTCAGCCGTCAGATACGCAGTTTTCTCCAGCGATTCATCAACGTAAGGACGCTCGAACAATCCCAGCCGAAACTTGATCCGCAAAATTCTTCGCACAGCTTCGTCGAGCGTCGCCTGCGTCCACTTGCGCTCGGTCAGCAGCGCCTGTCCGTGTTGATTGAACAGACGGCTGACCATCTCCATGTCAACGCCGGCGTTCAACGCGAACCACGCCGCTTCTTTATCGTTCGCCGCGTAGCCGTGGTTGATGAGTTCTTTCACCGACGTGTAGTCGCTGACGACAAAACCGTCAAATCTCCACTCGTCGCGCAGGACGCTCGTCAATATGAAACGGTTCGCGGAGGTAGGAATCCCGTTCAACGCATTGAAGGCGCTCATGAATGTGCCGACGCCAGCATCGACCGCGGCTTTGAACGGCGGAAAATAGATCGAACGCAGCGTCTGTTCAGACATCTCTGTCGTGTTGTAGTCGCGCCCGCCTTCGGCAGCGCCGTACGCCACCCAGTGCTTTGCGCAGGCGAGAATCTTGCCCGGTTGCGAATAGTCGTCCCCCTGGAAACCGCGGACACGCGCACGTGCGAATGCCGAGCCTAGAAACGGATCTTCGCCCGCGCCTTCCGTAATTCTTCCCCAGCGTGGATCGCGCGCGATGTCGACCATGGGCGCGAAGGTCCAACGCAGACCGGCGGCGTACGCTTCCTTCGCCGCGATACTACTTGACCGTTCCGCGAGGGAAGGATCCCAGGAAGCAGCCTCCGCGAGTGGTATGGGAAAGATGGTGCGGTACCCGTGTATCGTGTCGAAGCCGAA
Organism: Pyrinomonadaceae bacterium; assembly: GCA_035646355.1. Classification (GTDB taxonomy): domain Bacteria; phylum Acidobacteriota; class Blastocatellia; order Pyrinomonadales; family Pyrinomonadaceae; genus PSRF01. The sequence goes on from DASRPN010000117.1 coordinate 30,013, forward strand.
CAGCAGCGGAATCTTCAACCGCGACTCTTCGACAGCAACGCGTTGAAGTTGATTCGGGCGTCCACCGTTACGAACGTTCAAAGTCGAGCCGAGCAAACCTTTGCGTGCGAGCTCGAGATGTTCCGGCCGGAAGTTTCCGTTTCCTTCGCCGTCGAGCTGTTGCAGTTGGCCCAACTTCTCGCTCAGCGTCATCCGAGCAAGCAGCGCGTTGACACGTCTCTCGACGTCGTCGCGGCGCTGCGCTGAACTCGGCGGCGTCGAAAATGCCAGCGCAAGAACGACAAGCAGACACAGTAATAGTGGTAGGGGTCGTGTATGTTTCATGTCAGTAGTCAGTGGTCCGTAGTCAGTGGGTCAGCGGTCCAAGCAGAGGTCACAAACAACTGACCACGGACCACGGACTAAACCTTAGAACCTGAAGCGTGCCTGCAATTCTACTACGCGGCCCGCCAAACCCTGCGTCGGAATCCCAAACCGCGGATTGTTCGTAAGCACTCCGGGTTCGTTGGCCTCGCGGGGATTGAAGAAACCGATCGTCGTCGCATCGCTGCCAAACTCAAACGTCTTCAGATTGAGCTGATTGAAGACGTTGAAGAAGTTTGCACGCAACTCGAGATCCGACGATTCGCCGAGAAAACCACCGAGGCGCGTGTGTTTTACCAAACTCAGGTCCACGCTGAAGTACTTCGGACCGCGGAACGAATTGCGGCCAATGCCCGGAGGCGCGACGGAGTTGTTTGGTAAGTCGAATACGGTGAAAAACGGAGCGCCACCTCCCGGGAAATTGCTGCCGGTGATGAACGCCTCATCTGACGTGTCGAACTCCGTTGGTCCAATATAACCTTGCGGACGCACGGGGCAGAGAGATGGGCCACCGGGCGTGCTCGTGCAACCGCCGACCACCGGCGTGAACGGAAATCCGGTTCTCGCAGTCACGATACTCGTCACTTCAAAACCTCCAAACACCTTACCGACGAAATCGTTCCGCCTGCGGAAGAACGGCAGTTCGTACAAAGCTGACAGGTTGAAGAAGTGCCGCACATCGAAGTCCGATGGTCCACGTTCGGAGCTGTTGTCCTGCGGGAAGGTTTGATTGGTGACGAAACCTGGCCCTTCGTACGACAACTGATCGATGCTCTTGCTCCAGCGATAATTCGCCTGGAGTTGCAGACCATCAGAGAAGCGTCGCACGAGGTTCAGGTTCAGCCCGTTGTAGTTCGAGTTCACATCAGGTGTCGTAAAAAAGATCTGGAAGAACGCCGGGTTGTTTGGAAACAGGAAGTTTTGATTGACGAGACGAATCAGTTTGTGACCATTGCTGCCTTGATAACCGATCGTCCCCGTTAGTTTCGCCGGCAATTCCTGTTGTATTTCGAGCGAGTACGTGTAGACGTATGGATTTGGCAGATCCTGTGGCGCGCCCCAGAGCTCTACCGAGCCACTGTTTGGACCTCCTGTTGCGGGATTGATCCCACCGCCCAGCGCCGGGTTACGCGGAAAACTCGTAACCGAATTGCTCGAGCCTATCGCGTAAACAATCTCGCCGTCCTTGAATGGGCTTCCGAAATCTTCGTCCGCAGTGCCGCAGCAGATGTTAAAGCGACCGAAGAATGGTGGATTACCACGAACGTTCGCCAACGGCGCAACCGGAATGCGGTTGTAAGCGATGCCAAACCCGCCGCGAATCACTGTCGAGTCACCAGTTTCACTTCCCAAGCCCAGGAACCGCATTTGTGGGCTATAGGCAAAACCGATGCGTGGCGCGAAGTTGTTTCGGTCTGGTTCGTACAGTTCATCGACAACTTCGAGCCGTGAGTTAATGAGTCCGTTAGAGCCGAAGAACAAGTTGCTTAAGCGCTCGTCCTTTTCTTTTAGCGGCGAGTAGTACTCGTAGCGCAGACCAAGGTTCAGCATGAAATTCGGCCGCACCTTCCAGTCGTCCTGAACGAAGAAGGCGTAGTAGTTGGTCCTGAAGTAGCGTTGCGCGTCAGCGGGATCGCCGGTACGCGGATCAGCGTTGATGGCTTCAAAGATCGGCGTGTCGTTCGCCAGGTTGAAGAGGCCGCTGAACGAATAGAGCGGGCGCGAACCTCCGGACGAATCGCTGTTGTCCTGCTCGATCCGGAACACGCCGCCAAACTTGAACCCGTGATTGCCGATAACTTTGGTCAACGTGTCGCTGAACTCAAAAATGTTCTGCGCCAGAATTCCCGGCGTGTTCTCGCTACGATCTGCACCGAAGCGAATGCGATCGAAAGGCAAACCTTCAACTTCCACTCGCGGGATACCGAAATTTGTGTTGGTAGCATCGCGCTGCTGGTCCAGTGAAAAGCGCGTCGCATTGAAACGGGCTTCATTCACCGTCGTCGCCGAAATGATCCGGCGATAGATGATCGTGCCGGAACTATTGAGCGGTTTGAACGGAAGGTCTGCAATCGGGCGACCCTGGGCGGCGTTGTCGCTGCGGAAATTGTCCTGTCGAGTGATGTACGTGCTTAGTGTCAGGCTGTCATTCGTCGTGGGCAGGAAATCAAGGCGCACGTTGTACTGGTTGCCGCGATTAAAACCGGGAAGCGCCCACTGGATCTCCTGAATGTCCGGAATGCCGTCGAAGCCGCCGCCGGTCGGATTCCCGAACGGAACGTATTGACCCAACGAACCGGTGATCGATCCGATGTCGAGGCCTCCGGGCACAACACGACAACGATTCGGATCATTACCGAAGACTGCACAGCTCGGTGTGAATACGTTGATGATCCGCGGCGTAATCCCGGCTGTCGAAAGAATCTGAGCCGTTACGCCTCCCGGACGGAGCTGCTGCACCGCGGCGCGAAATTCCGGCGTCTCCGCAAAACCGCGACCGACGCCAGTGTTCGTGTTCCGCAAGCCTTCATAAGAGAAGAAGAAGAACGATTTGTTCCGGCCGCCGTACGTCGTTGGACCACCTTCGCCGAAATTCGGGAAGTAAAGTGGTCCACCGATGCTGCCGCCGAACTGTCGGATGTAATCGCTGACGCGAGTTGGTGGCGCGTTTGGTCCACCAAACTTGTTAAAGGCGTTCAGCTTCGGCGAGTTGTACTTAAGGAAAGCGGAACCATGAACGTCATTCGCTCCGCCCTGCGAAACGACTTTGACGTGCGCGCCAGAGTTGCGACCGTCTTCCGCCGAATATGTTGCCGACAGCACACGAACTTCTTTGATCGATTCCTGGTTCGGCGTGACGAGCGCTGCGCCGCCCCAGTTGAAACTGTTAACACTCACGCCATCGATCATGTAGTTGTTTGAGGACAGACGCTGCCCATTTGCCGAGATCTGCACCTGGTTCTCAGTTTGGAAGATCGAGTTGTTTGAACCACCGGGACCGGTAGTATTCGGCAGATTAACTGCTTGTCCATTGCTCGCGCGTGCGCCGTCGCCAAAGATTCCGGGAGTTAGTCGAACGAGCTCGTAAGGATCACGTCCCACTTGCGGCAGCTGGCGAATCTCTCTTGTTGTCAGGGCTCGCGAAACGTTTGCGTTCTCAGTTTCAATCGCCTGCGCGGTCTCCTCTGTGACGGTCACGGTCTCCGCAACTTCACCAGTCGTCAACATCACGTCGATGCCCTGCGTGTCTTCAGCATTGATGACAACGTTCTCGAACGACTGTTTTTTGAAACCTGTCTTTTCGATCACGAGGGAATACCGGCCGGGCGCCAGCCCCGAGATGCGATAGAAACCATCGCCACTGCTCTGCGTCGTTTGTTTCGCGCCGGTCTCCTTGTTGGTGAGAGTGACGGTGGCATCGGGCACGAGTGCGCCCGTCGAGTCCGTGACTGTCCCTTGAATGCCTGCTCTAAATTGTGCGTTGGCGGAAACGAGGGGAAGCAAAAGAAAAAGCCCGCAGACCAGAGCACGGGCTGAGAACGTAATTAGCCTGAACATCGATGAGCCTCCTTGTCGACCCAATGGATCAAACTGAGCGAACTGTTGGGGGAGCAAATCTTTTGGGGGTGTGCTGTTGGCATAAGTACCACCGAAGGAAGAAAACCGCAATAGGTTTTCCGTGAAGTGCGTGGTTGGATCGTCCGCACCTGTTAACACCCACCGAGCTGAGTGTCCAATAAACAAGACACGAATTGCTCATTTCCGAAGGAAATTCACAGTGAATAACAAGCCGGCATGCGAATTGACAGTCCGTCGTCAGCGAACCATGGGCCATTTAAAACCTCACGGCGAATCACGAGGCTCTGGTCTCTCACTGCGAACACAACTTCGACATGCTGCAAGGCCATTTTGATGACGGCACCGAGCCTCACATCTCGCTTCGAACAGACGATGTGATACTCGAGATGCGTTCCTACTCCCGAGGGAACTGAAAACACGCTCTTCGCCTTCACCGGCGTCTCACGCACGCCTCAACCGTTGCTGCCGAGGTTGACGGAAGCACCCTAACCGGCGGTCATCATCATTAACTTGATTACATTCTCTCGTCCCGCGCGTATCAGAGAAGTACACGAATAAGACCGTTCCGAAGCGAAAACATTTGGAATCCGGCCCACGTGTCTGTGGCCGACAAGTTGCAAATAATCGATCTCTCTTACACCAAAGGAGTTTCGACTATGCAGCACCTGAACGGAGACGCGAATGTTTGGAAGGGACTGGTCGCCGGGCTTGCCGCTGGGCTAGTCGCTTCATGGACCATGAACCAGTTTCAAGCGGCGTGGACGCGCGTCGCCGAAGGATTTGAGAAGTCGCACGGCGCACAATCGATGCAGCCGAGTGAAGGACCCAATCCGAATGAAACGCCGGATTCGAATGAGGCGCTCGGTCAATCCCAGGCAGATAAAGAGCAGCAGGATGACGCCACCGTCGAAACGGCGAAGGTTATTTCAAAAGCCTTTGGTCACGAGCTGAAAGAGAGCGAAAAACAAAACGCCGGCACGGCCGTGCATTACGCGTTCGGCGCTGTGACTGGCGGATTGTACGGAGCCATCGCGGAAGTTACACCGCAAGTTACGGCTGGAGTTGGTCTTCCGTTTGGCGCGGTCTTTTGGCTGGTCGCTGATGAGGTCGCGGTGCCGGCGCTCGGACTTGCCAAAGCACCAACGCAGTATCCAGTTTCAACTCACGTCTACGCACTCGCGTCGCATTTCGTTTACGGTGTGACGGCAGAACTCAGCCGCCGCGCCGTGCGTCAGGTTCTGTGATGAAAGGAGCGGCAGACACGGATGAGCAGCCTCAGTTTCTTCTGTGATCTGGCAGAAGCAACTACGCCGCTCCCGCACTTCTGGGAACACACTGTCGGCAGCGATCACGCGCCCGTGACGTTGCGTGCCGACTGGCAAACACAGCTCCAACGCGCTCATCGTGAATTAGGCTTCCGGCATGTTCGCTTTCATGGTCTGCTCTCGGACGACTTCCGTCTCCTGGTTAGCAACCATAGAAAACACTTCTATTCGTTCTTCAACTGCGATCAGGTCTTCGATTTTCTGCTCTCGATCGACATGAGACCGTTCGTCGAGTTGAGCTTCATGCCCACCGCACTCGCCTCCGGCACAAAGACAGTCTTTAACTACGAAGCGAACATCACACCGCCTCGCGACTACGGGCAGTGGTCCAAATTGATCGATGCGCTTGTGTCACATTGTGTCGAGCGCTACGGCATTGACGAAGTAGTTGAGTGGTTCTTTGAAGTCTGGAACGAACCGAACCTGAGCTGGTTCTGGGTCGGGACACAGCGCGACTACTTCAAGCTCTATCGCCACACCGTCGAAGCGATTAAAAAGATCGACGCCTCGTTGAGAGTCGGGGGACCAGCGACGGCGAAAAGCGAATGGATCGAAGACTTCGTCAACTTCTGCGATCGCAACGAGGTGCCCGCGGATTTCATCACGACGCATTACTATCCCAACGACGGCTTCGAAAAAGTAAAAGACATCGAGGAACAGTTATTTAAAAGTCAGCGCGGAATCATGCGCCAGGTGGCGGAGGACACGAAACGCCATGCAGGCGGCCGGCCAGTCTACTACACCGAATGGAACGCCTCGTCAGACGGACGAAATCCACTGCACGACGAGCCCTACGCAGCGGCCTTCGCGGTATCGACAATTATGGAAGCAAACGGGCTTGTGCAAGGCTACAGCTTCTGGACCTTCAGCGACATTTTTGAAGAGCGCTATTTTCCGTCCACGCCATTTCACGGCGGCTTCGGTTTGTTGAATTTGCACGGTATTCCCAAACCAGTCTATCGCGCGTTCGAACTGCTGCACGACGTGGGAACCGAGCACTCACTGGTCGACGGACTGCACGAGACCGTCGACTGCTCGCTCATCAGAAAGGAATCCAGCGTCACGATATTGCTGACAAATCACACGACTCCCGGCCATTCAATTGAGACGGAACATATCGAGATTCGACTCGATAACGCTCGCGAACCCGTCGCGGCCTACGTGAAACGAATCGACGACGAGCATGCAAACGCGAAACGATTGTGGGTCGAGATGGGCCAACCGGAGTATTTGGGCCGCAAAGAGGTCGAGCAGTTGGAAGAAGCATCGCAATTAAAAACTGAAACACAGCGCTTCAGTTACAGTGATGGCGTTTTGAGTCTAAAGATTAACTTGCCTGCTCACGCTGTGGCTGGGATCACGATAGAATTCAAACCTGAAACAACCGCAAACGCATGAAAGTACTCGAACCTTCCCTCAACGACGAAGATCTCGATCGACTCGAACGCGACACCTTCAGTTACTTCGCGGAAGAAACAAACCTCGAAAACGGCCTTGTCGCCGACAACACGCGCGAAGATTCACCGTCGTCGATCGCAGTCGTCGGTTTTGCGCTCACAGCTTATCCAATCGCCGTCGAGAGGGGGTATATGAAGCGTGCGGAAGCGGTGAAGCGCGCTCTAGTGAGTCTGCGTTTCTTCAACGATGGACCACAGGGTCCACACTCGGAAGCGATCGGGTACCACGGTTTTTACTACCATTTTCTCGACATGAAGACCGGACGTCGTTTCGGCAACTCCGAAATCTCCACGATCGACACCACTTACCTCATCGCTGGAGCATTAACCGCGGCCGCCTATTTTGACCGCGACACGCGGGAGGAACGCGAGCTGCGCCAGCTCGCGGAGGCGCTCTACCATCGCGCTGACTGGCATTGGGCGCAGAACAAAGCGTTAACCGTCAGTCACGGATGGAAACCAAAGACGAAGTTCATCAGATATCGCTGGAGCGGCTATAGCGAAGCGCTGATCCTCTACGTTCTCGGACTTGCTTCTCCAAGCTATCCACTTCCTGAAGAGAGTTACCGGGCCTGGACCAGGACTTACAACTGGAAGCGGATCTATGGTCACGAGTTTCTTTATGCCGGTCCACTCTTCATTCATCATCTCTCGCATATGTGGATCGACTTTCGCGGAATTCAGGACGAGTACATGCGTGGCAAGGCGATCAACTACTTCGAAAACAGCCGGCGCGCGATTTATGTGCAGCAGCAATATGCGATGCGCAATCCAAAGAAGTTTGCCGGCTATGGACGATTCGCCTGGGGCATCACCGCGAGCGACGGACCTGGACCAGCGGTCCAGCGCGTGAACGGAAAAAGGGTCAAGTTTCACCCCTACCTGGCCCGTGGGGTTCCACACGGTCCTGACGATGGAACATTATCGCCCTGGGCCGTTGCTGCGTCGCTACCGTTTGCGCCGGAAGTGGTCCTGCCGACGTTGCGACGGATCAACGAGGACTACCCGGACATAACGAGCGAGTATGGCTTCAAGTGCAGTTACAACCCCACATTTCGCGCGGGGAAACGGAAGGGCTGGGTGTCGAAGGGATATTACGGCCTGGACCAGGGGCCGATAGTGATGATGATCGAAAACTATCGCTCGGGCTTTATCTGGCGACTGATGCGTCGCTGTCCTTACATCGTCAACGGCCTGCGCCGCGCCGGGTTCAGCGGTGGTTGGTTAGGTCGATAGACCCCGGGGTTCGCGAGATAACTTGCGGGCGATTACTCGTACCGCAAAGCGATCAGCGGATCGACTTTCGATGCACGCCTCGCCGGGATGTAGCATGCGAGCAACGTGGCGACGATCACGCAAAAAGCGACGGCGCCAAATGTCACCGGATCCGTCGGCGACACTTCAAACAGCAAAGTAGTCATCAATCGCGTCAACGCCAGCGCACCTGCCAGTCCGATCGTCAAACCTGTGATCACGAGCATCATCCCGCTTCTCAAGATGAGCTTCATTATGTCGCGCCACTGGGCGCCGAGTGCGATGCGCAAACCAATCTCACGCGTGCGCTGAGTCACAAAGTAAGCCATGACGCCGTAGATGCCGGCAGTCGCCAGCACGAGTGCGATCGCCGAGAAGATGCCCAACAGCAGTCCCCAAACTCGTGACTGCCAAACCGTATTCGCCGACAACCTCGCCACGGGCATCACGTTGAAAACGCCGGTGTCGGGAGCGACTTGCCAGATCGCTCGTTGTATCTCTTTCGCGAGTGCCATCGGATCGCCCTGCGTGCGGGCGACGAAGTGCGTTTGCTTGCTGTAACTCTGATAAGCCGAATAGTAGAAATCGTAACCGGCTTGATCGACCAAACTATTGTGCTTCACATCACCGACAATGCCGACGATCTCGGCGCAGCCGGAGCCATCGTCGTCACAGTTAACACGTTTACCGAGTGGATCAGTATTGGGCCACACTCGTTCCGCGAAACTCTTACTAAGGATAGCCACATCGCGGTGTTGATCACGGCGCACGGTGTCGCGATCGGTGAACACGCGGCCGCGAAGCAGCGGTATGTCCATCACGCGAAAGTAGTCGGGTGAGACGGCTTGATAATTCACTATTGGGTTCTGCTTCTGCTCATCGACGGACTGTCCCTCGATGGAAAACTCGCCTCTGAACCACGGCTTCTGACCGACGAATGGCAAATCGCTGTTTGCAGCAACGGCAATAACACCCGGCACAGTTGCGATCTGTTGCAGCAATTGTTGGTAATGCCGCGACATAAACTCGACGCGATAATCTTCCTGCCGTTTGTAAGTCGGGTTGATTTCCAGATGAAGCACGCCGTCCGCCGTGAAACCCGGAGACGTATTTTGTAAGCGTGTAAACGAGCGCAGCATCAGTCCTGCACCAGCAAGCAACACAACCGCGAGTGCGATCTCGGTTACCACCAGAAAACCACGCATCCGTTGCATGCCCGCGCTCGTGCCGGATTTGCCGCCTTCCTTAAGCGACTGGTCAAGGTCCACTCTTGTCGTTCGCAGCGCAGGTATTAGACCGACGGCGAGCGCAGTCACAAGCGAAATTAACAATGTGAACAGCAGGGCTCGCCCGTCGAGGTCGATTCTCACAAAGAACGGTAGCAACTCTTCCGGCAGCAATGCCACCAGCATGCGGAGACCCCACGCACCCAGCGCGATGCCGCCGGCGCACCCGATCGAAACGAGCAGGAACGCTTCCGAGATCGATTGTCGAATCAGACGTCCGCGGCTGGCTCCGAGTGCTGCTCGCACAGCCAACTCGCGCTCGCGTACCGTCGCCTGCGTCATCAACAAGTTCGCTACATTCGCGCAGGCAATCAGGAGCACAAACCCGCAAGCGCCCAGCAGCAGCCAGAACGAGCGGCGTAGTTTGCCGAACCAGAAGTCACGCAGTGGGACAACAGTCGCAGTCACGGCCGCATTCGTTTCGGGATAGGCTTGCGCGAGGCGCGCGGCGATTTGTTGCATCTCAGCTTGCGCATGTTCTGGTGAGACTCCGGGCTTAAGCCGCGCAATCGTCTGATCTATTCGCTGGCCGCGACTGTGGCGATTGAAGAAACGATCGTCCAACCACCAGAGATCGCTCTGAAACGGAAAACGAAAACCCGGCGGCATCACTCCGGCGATGGTCATGCTGCGCCCGTCGATTCGAATCTGACGTCCCACGACTGCCGGATCACCGGCGAATCTTCTTTGCCACAAGCCATGACTCAGAAGTACGGTGTCAGAAACTCCTGCTTCCGGACCATGACCGAACAAAGGCGCGACACGAAGAGTGGAAAACAGATTTGACGTGCCGAAAGTCAGACTAAGGGTTTCCGTTGCGTCACTAAATTCGAGGTTCGCATTCCAGCGAAGATTGAAAAACGCGAAGTCGTCGAAGACGTTGTTTTGACGACGCCAGTCTTCATAGTCAGGGAACGACACCCCGACCGATTGGCCGTGTTGTTTTGAATCGACCATCACGAGCCGGTCAGGTTCACCGTACGGCAGTGGACGCAGCAGAAACGCATTGACGACGCTGAAGATGGCTGTATTCGCGCCAATACCAAGTGCAAGCGTAACGATCGCGATGAGAGTAACTCCGGGATTCTTCGCCAGCAGTCGCTTGCCGTAATGCAAGTCTTGCAGAAACTCCTCGATTAATCGTCGCATCTGCCGCACCTCACACGCACGCGTTCACAGATCCCGGTCTTTATAAACTTTTTATGCTTTATTTACACCTTTCTTTTTTAGCGACGGCCCGCAAGCCACGTGCGCCATTAGGCCATGCTATAATCCGGCCCACACGCACGCCGGGCATGCCAGTCAGTTTCGAACCGCGCATCATGGGAGGCACGACGAATGTCGGAACTCGTCGTGGGAACACAATCACATCGCGTTAGTTTAATATCCCGCTACCGGCACATTCTGCGTCCCGCTCTCGTGGCACTATCAGTCAGCGCCGCCTACTTCTTCGGCGCGAAGGTTGGATTCGCCCTAACATTTCAGCCGCATCCAGTCTCGACGCTGTGGCCGCCGAACTCGATCCTTCTTGCGGCGTTATTGTTGTCGCCGGTTCGGTGGTGGTGGTTTCTTTTGCTGGCGGTTTTTCCTGCTCACCTTTTATCGCAGCTCAACGCCGACATACCGCTGCCGATGATGTTTTGCTGGTTTATCAGCAACTGCACCGAGGCTCTAATCGAAGCGTCCCTTTTCCGATACCTAAGTAAACACGTTAGCCTCGACACGTCGTACCGCGTGGGAATCTTCATTCTGGTGGCGATTCTTGGTTCATTCCTGTCTTCATTCCTCGACGCGGGTTTTGTCGTGCTGAATCAGTTCGGGACCAGCCCTTACTGGGACGTATTTCGCATGCGCTTCTTCTCAAACGTCCTGGCGTCGTTGACTCTGGTTCCATTGATCGTCACGTGGAAGAGAGGCGGACTTCGTTCACTAACTACTGCGCCGCCGCAGCGATACCTTGAAGCAGCGCTGCTTGCCGCCGGGTTGCTGATAGTTGGCCGGCTCAGCTTTGGAACGCGAGAACTGGTTGAGAACACCACACCGGCGTTGTTGTACCTGCCGTTACCGCTTTTGTTGTGGGCGTCAATCCGGTTTGGACCAAGAGGATCCAGCGCTTCTCTGTTAGTCATTGCCTTCTTTGCGATCTGGGGCGCGATCAATGGTCTTGGTCCATTTACGGGAGCAACGCCCGAACAAAGTGCTGTGTCGGTACAGTCGTTTCTAATTCTCGCGGCCATGATGCTGTTGTTTCTCACGGCCGTGATGAGAGAACGCGATGAGATTTCCCAACACAATCGTGCTCTGTTGAACGCACATCCTGACATGGTTTTTCTGATGTCGAATGAGGGTGTTTACCTGGATGTTCACGCGCGAGATTGCGACAATTTGCTGCTCCATCCGGAACTGTTCCTCGGCAAGAACGTGCGCGAGGTGATGCCGCCTCAACTCGCGGATGAGGTGACCCGGTGCCTGGTGCGAAGTGCCAGCACAGACGAACCTCAAGTGCTCGAGTACTCGTTAGACATGGGTGATGAAGAACGGCATTACGAGGCGCGGCTGATTGGAATGGGAGACGACAAGACGCTCAGCATCGTTCGCGACGTTACCGATCGACAAGTAGCGTCACAAGCCCTGAAAGACAGTCAGCACAAACTTAATCAGAGTCACACTCACGTGCGCAGCCTGCTCGGTCGCCTGATCGACGTGCAGGAGTCGGAGCGCCGCCGTATCTCGCGCGAGCTTCACGACGATCTCAGTCAAAAGATCGCGACGCTCTCGGTTGCCATCAGCCGGCTCAAACGACGACTCCCCCTCTCAGACACAGAAATCATCAACGAACTCGACGATCTGCGACAAAAGACCAACAGTTTGACAAACGAGATTCGTCGTCTGTCCCACCAGTTACATCCCGCGGTCCTCGAACATCTCGGACTTGTAACGGCGCTCGAGTCGTACATCGGGCATTTCCAAGACGAAGAACAGATTGACGTGCGACTAACCGCGGAGCTTGGCGAAGAACGCGTTCCTTTTCAAACGTCCATTTGCATTTATCGTGTTGCTGTGGAAGCCTTGCGTAACGTGGCGCGACATTCCGGCGCCGCTTCGGCCGCTATCTCATTAAGGCGTGAGAATGCTTCGTTGGAGTTGCGCGTGTCAGACTCCGGAAAAGGATTTGACGTCAATGCGTTCAGGAAAGGCGGCGGTCTCGGACTCGTCAGCATCGAAGAGCGTCTAAGACTGTTGCACGGAACTTGTGAAATTCATTCGAGCCCACAGAAAGGTACGACGCTCGTCGCCCGAGTGCCGTTGACGAATTAGCGATATGAACCGAATACGGCTGTTACTCGCCGACGATCACATGTTGTTTGCAGAGGGTCTGCAGAGTTTGTTGCACGACGAGTTTGAACTGCTCGGCACCGTTGGCAACGGTAAGGATCTTGTCGAGGCGACTCTTCGTCTGGATCCGGAAGTGATTCTCGTCGATATTTCGATGCCGGTGCTGAACGGCTTCGACGCCGTGCGACGCATCAGGAAAGACGGTCACAACGCGAAGGTGATCTTTCTGACGATGCACGACGACGAGACTCTTGTGGCGGAAGCATTTCGCTGCGGCGCTTCCGGCTACGTCTTGAAGCAGGCCGCGGGCGAAGAGTTAGTTACGGCCATCAGGGAAGTCGCGCAAGGTAACAACTACCTCACGCCGTTGATCACCAACAAGCCTGTTGGGCCATTGGCCAGTGGACCACCGAAGTTGAGTCTCACGCCGCGCCAGCGTGAAGTGCTGAAGTTGATCAGCGAAGGCATGACGATGAAGGAGATCGCCGTCGAATTGAGTATCTCGACGAGAACTGCCGAGTCGCACAAGTACGAGATGATGGAGGCGCTCGGTGTGGAAACCACCGCCGAACTCATTCGCTACGCCTTACGTCTCGGCCTCATCTCGTAGAGGCATCGACATCCGTTTGCTCGGCAACGATCAGCTTTTGCTCGTCGATGGCGACCGGTTGCGGTTGCAGCAGGTCG
>DASRPN010000118.1:0-20811 GCA_035646355.1 Pyrinomonadaceae bacterium
GATAGCGTTTGGGGCTACAGTTATTATGGCGATGCGCGCACGCTCGATGTGCACATTCGGCGCCTGCGTCAGAAACTCGATAAGTGCGGCGATTGCATCGAGACAGTGGTTGGCGTTGGTTATCGCTTCGTCGGTTGTTCAGGCAATGTTAACTAGTGCCCGGGGCCGGTCTATCCTGGTAGCGGCCTGCGTTATTCTTACCGTTCTTGCCTTAGTCGTTTCCTCCTTTTCTATCCGTGTAGTCCTTGCCGCGTTGGTGCTGTTAACCGCCGCGATCATCCTTTTCAATCGACAGCAAGAGAGGAACACCCCAGCTCAAACTCAGGATCTCACCCACTCGCCGGAGAGTTTCGCTGTAGGTTCATTGTTCGAAGCGACGATGGGAAGCATGCGTGAGGGTCTCCTGGTGGTCGACAAAGACATGCGCGTGATTGCATCGAATTCTGCTGCCCATAGACTTTTCAACCCTTCACTTGCGCGATTGAACTCGCAACGCCTGACTGAGTTGACTCGCAACCCAGCGATCTACAGCGCGTTCCTGGATGCTCTTAAAGGGGTCGAACGCAGCGGCGTCAAAGTGCAAACGCATGGACCAGAACGACAGGTGTTTGATCTTCGTGTCGTCCCGATTGGCGGAAACGGCAAGGGACCTGAAGGCGCGCTCGGAGTTTTCTTCGACATCACGCGCACTGAACGCCTCGAACTCGTCAGGCAGGAATTTCTTTCGAACGTTTCGCACGAACTGCGCACGCCGCTCACCGCGATCATTGCCTTTGTTGAAACACTCGAAAACGGCGCGATGGAAGATCAGGAAAGTTCGCAACGCTTTCTTTCAATTATTCGCAAGAACGCGTCGCGCATGCATGGTCTAATCGACGACATTCTCGAGCTCACGGCAATTGAAGGCGGCAACGTGACCTTGCGCGTTGCGTCTGTTGATCTGCATGAACTGGTAGCGGAGGTTTGCGCATCGTTGGCGGCGAAAGCAGCCACTCAGAATGTGACTCTCGTCAACCAGGTCGAGGCGGATGCAACGGTTTTCGCAGACGCTCGCCGGCTCGAACAGATGCTCACGAATCTCATCGACAACGGCATCAAGTTCAGTCGCGACGGTGGCATCGTGACGGTTCGTCATGAATCCGGAACGCGAGATCGAATCTTCGTCGAGGACAATGGGGACGGCATTCCGGCGCAGCATCTTGAGAGGCTTTTCGAGCGTTTTTACCGGGTTGACCGCGCCCGCTCCCGCGACATGGGCGGGACGGGACTCGGCCTCGCGATTGTGAAACACCTGGCGCTCCTGCACGGCGGCGAGGTGACCGTCAATTCTGAGCTAGGAAAAGGCACGATTTTTACCATCCACCTGCCAAAACGCTGAAAAAACCGCAGTTTTTTGCATCCCGCTCCGAGTGTAAAACAATGTTGTCATACGGGCGAAGGTTTGCCATAATGCGTCTGCATTTCTTGCCTCCGAGTAAGTCCCCGACGCCCCCAAAAGACCTCAAAACTACTCACCAGTTAGCTTTAGAAAACAGACTTAGCGTTTGGGGAGAAATGATTATGCGAATCCGACGAGCCGTTCGTTCTGTGTCGACATTCGTTAGTGGACTGGCTGGAGCAGCTTTAAAGGCTGCGGTGACAAGCATCGTTCTTGGCGCTGTGTTGGTTTCGGTGATGCACTACATGGGAGTGCCCGTGCCGAGCGCGCATGACCTGGCTCGCGGACTCTCAAGACTGGCGCGCGGCCTGTCGTGAGAATCCGCCGGCGCACATTGCCTAGAACGTGAACACGAGTTGCGGTTGCCAGCGATAAGTCGTTGGGGCGAAGTCGCCCAGCGGCACGAAGAAGGTTGGAAACTGTCCGCTTCGCCGCAGCGAGTTTTGTATATAAATCAGGTTCTGGAAAGTCACTCTCGGAGAGATACCGTAATCAAACCGAAAGTGATGCGTGCGGATGTTAACGCCTGTGTTTGTTCCAAGGTCGTCGTCTGTGAATTGTGAGATGAGCGCGTTGGCGCCCTTGATCGCGAAGACGTACCCAAACAACATATCGCCGCGTTTAGTGATCCGGCCGACTTGCAGCGCGGCGAGCATCGCATCGCGCTCGTTGATACCGGTAGCGACGTTACGCGCGAATTGCAGATTGAACTGCACGGGATAATCATGATTGCCAGACTTGAAGCCGGCGTAATTCAGGCGATAAGTGACGCGGGCAACCTGGAAGCCGGGCGCGGTGTAGATTGCGCCGCCGGGCGTTGTGGTGGCGTTGCCGGTGCCTGTAAGCGGAGCTGAAAGGGCGAGGCCGAGTCCAGGTTGGACCAGTAGTACAAGACCATCCTGAGTTGAAGCGAGTTGGATCTGGTTTGGCTGGCGATAGATTTGAATATCGCCGCCGGCTTGACTGGACCATCGCTCGTTGAACGTCTGGTTCACCAACAATCCCTGATGAAACAGGTTTGCAGCTCGACCGGTCGAGCCGACCACTGCGCCTGCGCGAGCGAGCGGGCTGTTAGGTTGGACAACAGCGACGACTGGGTTTGTCAGAATGTACTGTCCGGCGCGGAAGTCGAGGTTCGCGATTCGCAGCGGGTTCTTTTTTAGCGAGAGCGTGTATCGCTCGTTGAAGCCGTTGAACCGAATGTCGTCGTCGAAGAGAAACCGCGAGTTGTCGGCGAAGACGTTGGGCACGCGACCGGCGTGAAGTTGAAGCTCTTTAGTTGGACGATACTCGATCCAGATCTCGCTGAGGGAGAACGGCGGGCGTGCGCCGAGTGACGCGAAGTCCTGGTTCGTTGACAGCGGATTGTTAACGGGACCGGTGGCAAGCTGCGCGTGGAATTTCAGGTTCTCGTAAATGTCGGCGTCTAAATTAAGGCGGAAGCGATAACGAACGCGGGTGTTCTGCACGTGGTCGAGCGGTGGATCCGGCGGCCGTGTTGATTCGCGGAAGATGCCGTCGAAGCGCAGCCGGAAATCGCCGCTGAGTCGAATGGGTCCGATCTTTTTGACGTCCCCTTCTACTTTGGCGAGACGCTGATCCACGGTTGGCGCTTGCGGCTCGGCGGCAACTACTTTAGTCGACGCGGTTTCTTTCACCGGTTGAACAGTTAGTTTTTCCAGTAACGCGTGAATTGCCTGTTGTTGCTCGGAAATCGTCTTTTGTAATTGATCTAATTTGGCGTTCTGCCGTTCCAGTTCGCTCTCGAGGACTCGAATGCGCTCGTTGACAGTCGGATCGGAAGGATCCGTGGGCTTGATTTGTTCCTGTGCCAGGGCAGAGGACGAGGCAAACACGATTACGACGATCAGTAACACGTATTTCATCATTGGAATCCTCGGTTTTGTTGGTTGGTTCTAAGAACGCCGTAGCATATGACGCCAGTCTTAACTCTGTCTTGCTGGTACATTACATCGATGTGAACAGAGATGGTCGTTGACAATAGTCTTCAGCGGCGCTTACTATTTTTGCGTTCAGTAAAACTTCTCCTGCTCTTCCTGCATACGAAACGATGCTTCTTCAGGAAGTTACGACCGTAACAACACAGACTGTCGGCAGCCCTATTACAGCCTATTGGCCGGTAATGGTCTTCTTCTTTGTGGCCATTATATTTCCGGTTTTGCCCCTTGTGCTTGGACGGTTCCTGCGGCCAATCAATTACGGAAAAGACAAGATGCGTCCGTACGAGTGCGGCATCGACCCGACCACCGAAGCGCACGAGCGATTCACTGTGCGCTACTACATCGTTGCGATGCTTTTTTTGATTTTCGACGTCGAGACGATTTTTCTTCTGCCGTGGGCGATAATCTTCATGGGAGATGACTTTTCGTTTACGAAGTTTGCGCTGATCGAGATGTTTGTATTCATCGGAATCCTGGTAGTCGGTTATTATTACGCTTGGCGCAAGGGCGCGCTCGAGTGGGCGTGACCGCCTTAATCTATGGCTGAACACGAAGAAGGATTTGTACTAACCACCGTCGATTCGATCATGAACTCGATCCGGCGAAGCGTCGGCGCAAAGACGGTTGATATCGCGGCGCCGGTGGTTAACTGGGCGCGCAAGTCGGCGCTTTGGCCCATGACTTTCGGTCTCGCATGCTGCGCCATAGAGATGATCGCGACGGGCGCGGGGCGCTTCGACATCGACCGCTTCGGGGCGGGCGTGTTTCGTCCGAGCCCGCGACAAAGTGACTTGATCATAATCGCCGGTACCGTTACCTTGAAGATGGGCCCGGTCGTTCGCCGCGTGTACGACCAGATGCCCGAGCCGAAATGGGCAATCGCCATGGGTGCGTGCGCTTCGACCGGCGGACCATTCGACTCGTATTCCACCATGCAGGGTGTCGATCGGTGTATTCCGGTCGACGTTTATATCCCGGGTTGTCCGCCGCGGCCCGAAGCGCTCCTTTATGGCCTGATGCGCTTGCAGGACATCATCATGCGCGAAGCGCCGTCAGCGTATATCTTTGATAGCGACGGTGCTGTTCACCGGCAACGTCAATTCGAAGACGAACAGGCTGCCTTAACAGCCTGACTTTCACCCCAAATACTCTCTCTCTCCCGAAAGCGAAGTAGTAAAGGAGGACAACACGTTGAATAACAGAGTAATCCTCGCTTTGTTGTTGTCATTCTTTACATTCCTGAGGTGGTGGCACAAACGACACCTGCCGGCGATCAGGACGACGTAGTTCGAATCACCACCAACCTGGTGCAAATCGACGCCGTCGTGACGAAAGATGGTAATCAGACCTTTCGCGCCTCTTCGTTAAAGGCTCGCTTCGTTTGAATTCGCCTCTCGCGCCAGGCGACTACTATCTTCAGGTCGTGATTACCGACAACGGGACCAGAGCCAAGCAGTCCACGATCACACAGTGGGTAGACTTCGAGATTGTGAAGTAATTCTTGATCATTATTCGCGTTCCGAGTACTTTTTCGAGTGGTAGTTTTTTGAGGAGTATAATTATGAGAAAAATACACGTTATATCGATGGCCCTACTGGCCGTCATTGCGCTTGTCGGTACATCGACCGTCGCCAGCGCACAAACCAAGAGACGGACCACCACGACGAGACGAGTCGTCCCGCTGGTCCCAGTCGGAACTGATCTAAAAGTCCGTCTCAACGACACTCTTTCCAGCAAGGATTCACGCATCGGTGATCGTTTCACTGCGACCGTGGTTGATCCGGATCGATTCGACGAAGCGCGAGTCTCGGGGCACATCAGCTCGATTAGGAAGTCAGGCAAGGTAAAAGGCCGGACGAGCATGAATCTCGCATTCGATAGCATCGAGTTGCGTGATGGTCGCAAGGGCGTGTTGCACGGGTTCGTGACGCGCGTTTATGGCGGCGACGCTGGAAAAGCGGATAACGAGGGCGGCATCGAGTCAGGCAGCCGGACCAATCAGACGATTAAACGAAGCGGAATTGGCGCAGGCGTCGGCGCGATCATCGGCGGCATCGCCGGCGGTGGCAAAGGCGCGGCGATCGGGTTGATCGTCGGTGGCGCCGGCGGCGCTGGTTCGTTGGCCGTGCAGGGAAGCAAGGAGTTGAAGATCGAGTCGGGCACGGAGATGCTGGTCCACGTAACGCGGTAACCTCGACAGGCCGAATAAGAGACGCGGCGAAGGGGAGACGCGGGGACACGGAGAAGATGCTCCGCGGCCCCGTTTCTCCCCTTCTCCGTGTCTTTTCAGCGCGGGAAGAAACACCATCCTTCCGGCGTCTAAGGATTACGGGTGTGATTAGTGGGGTACCAAATGGAGCGGCGCGCGGCCATGGCTGAGCAGCTTATAAACGGACAGGTTATTGAAGCCTGCCAGCAGGGCGACCGCGACGCCTTTCAGTGTCTGTTTGAAGCTTACAAAGACAAGGTCTTCTCCATTGCCGTCTATTCTTCCGGTGGCGATCGAGCGCTCGCGGAAGACGTCACCCAGCAGGTCTTTTTGAAGTTGTTCACAGCCATTCGCCAGTTTCGTGGAGACTCGGAGTTTACGACGTGGCTGTACCGCCTGGTGGTCAATGCGTGTCTTGACGAACGGCGCAAGCGCAAGCGGTGGCTGCCCTGGGACTCGACGCAAACTACGGTCGCGATGAATAACGTGAGCGAGAAGAAACCACAGGAGCGACAGTACGCGCGGCTTGAAGTAGCGGAGGCGGTGAGGCATGCGATTGAAGAACTGAAGCCAAAGTTTCGTTTACCGATCTTGTTGAAGTACATCGAAGGTTTGTCGTACGAGGAAATTGCGGAAGTGATGGGATGTTCGAAGGGAACTGTGGCGTCGCGACTGAATCGTGGTCACAGCCAGTTGGCGAAGCGGTTATCGCATTTGAACAGTCCGGCGTTATGGGGTGAGTAATGTTTTCGAAACACGTAACAAAAGATATTTCAGCTTATGGTCATGGAGAGCTTTCGACTGAAGCTTCGAAGCAGTTTGCAGAGCATGTTCTTTCGTGTGTCAGATGTAGAACAAAGTTTGAAGAGATCAAATTGGGGATCAAGCTGGCCGAACAACTACCGCAACTGACCGCTCCCGATTCGTTGTGGCATGAGGTTGAGTCGGGGCTTGGTCGCGATGAGGCGCCCGCCCGAGTTGTCTCAGTGAGGCCGGGATCGTCATGGCGTATGCGAATGGCGGTGGCGGCAATGGTGCTTGTCGCTCTGGCTCTTGGTGTGTGGCTGTACAACAGTCAACCAGGTCCGCACAGTGGTTCCGGCAAAGCGTGGCTCGTAACGCGGCTCGGTGGGACACCGAAGATCGGGTCTGAGAGTATTTCTTCGCGCGGTTCGCTATCAGTCGGCGAGTGGTTGGAGACAGACGGAAGTTCACGCGCGCAGATCGCCGTGGGAACGATCGGCAGTGTTGAGATCGACGAGAACACTCGCGTCAGACTTTTAGAGACGCAGCCGACAGAGCATCGACTTGAACTTGCGCGTGGAACGATGAGCGCACAGATTTGGGCGCCGCCGCGGTTATTCTTTGTTGATACGCCGTCGGCCGTTGCAGCGGATCTTGGCTGTGCGTACACGTTGTCGGTTGACGATAAAGGCGATGGGCGTTTGAGCGTGACTTCGGGTTGGGTGGCGTTGCAGGCGAAGGAGCGTGAGTCGATCGTGCCGGCCGGCGCGTCGTGTGAAACGCGACTCGGCACGGGTCCGGGCACGCCGTACTTCGACGACTCGACCCTCGAATTTCAGCAAGCGCTCAACAAGGTCGATTTTGATAACGATCCGGTAAGCCGGACCACGGCGTTAAAGTCGATGTTGGACCACTCGCGCAAGCAAGACACGCTTACGCTGTGGCACCTGCTGCCGCGTGTTAATGATAGCGACCGTGTGCTCGTTTACGAAAAAATGGAAGGCTTTGCTGCACCTCCGCCCGGCGTTACGCGTGACGGCGTGTTGAAGTTGGACCAGAATATGCTCGAGATATGGCGAGTTTCGCTTGAGGGCGGTTGGATACTTAACGGAGGCGGCAAGGGACTTCCGAAAGGCGCTGGGGACAAGAAGTCGCTGAAGAGTTGGTTTGATCTGAAGTTGAAAGATTCGGAGAAGAAGAAATGAAAGCGCGCCTGCTCAAAGTCGTTAAGTGGGTTCTGATCGTCGTGGCGTGTCTGTTTGTGCTCGCGCAATTCAAGAGACCGGCGAAAACAAATCCGGCGATCGATTCCGCGCAGGCGCTCGAGGCGCACATGCAGCTCGATCCGAAAGTAGCCGGGATCCTCGATCGTTCTTGTAACGATTGTCACTCCAACAAGACACGCTGGCCCTGGTATGCCAACGTAGCGCCGGTGTCATGGTTCGTGATCGATCACGTGGACGATGGGCGTAGTCATATGAACTTTTCCGAGTGGGGAAGGTACACTACAGAAGAGAAGAAAACGCACCTGGGCCAATTCTGCGAACTCGTAACGGAAGACTGGATGCCGCTCCCTTCCTACCTACCGCTGCATCCGGATGCGAAGCTAAGCGCCGAAGACAAGAAAGTGATTTGCGATTGGGCCGCCGCAGAACGCGCACGCGTGCGCTAAAGATGCCTTGTATCGTTTACATTTAACACCCTCACAAACCCATCCGCTCGCAATTCGAATCTCGTAATCCCGCAATTTGAACTCGAGATCCACACGGGTTTGAGGTCGGGTGCGTCGAGGGCGCCCATCAGGTGGAGGGCGAGGATGCAGATCGTTCCGGTGTGACTGAAGACGACGATGCGTCCACCTCGGTTTGCCGAAATGATTTCGTCGAGCTTGTTGCGCGCGCGATCCAGAAGTTGGCGATAACTCTCGCCGCCCGCGAGAACGTGATCGAAATCGCGGCGAAGAAGTGCAGCGTACTCGTCCGGGTGCCGTTGTGCGGCGTCTTCGAAAGTCAGACCTTCCATTACGCCGACGCTGCGCTCGCGAAACGCGTCGGTGGTGTTGATTGGGAGATGCGTAAACGTCGCCAGTGGTCGGGCCGTTTCGACAGCACGCGCGAGGTCGCTCGAGTAGATCGCCGTTATCGAATCGTTTTTGAGGGTTTCGGCGGTTGCGGTTGCTTGTTTTCGTCCACGCGGTGAAAGCGGTGTTGCTGTGTGGCCACCGAATCTTCGCTCAGCGTTTCCCTGCGATTGGCCGTGGCGGATCAATAGGACGTACGTTGACTGGGCCATGGGAGCAACACACGAATGAACTTTGTACTTTGATCTTTGTTTTTTTCTTCGTTGGTCAGTGGTCAGTTTGTCCGTAGTCAGTAGTTCTGACTGAATGAAACTACAACTGACAACGGACTACTGACCATTGACAAAAACAAAGAACCAAATACTGAGCACGAAGTACCAGGAATTGAGACTTACGCCACTACTGGCTGTTCCGTCGTCTCGGTGTCGGCCTTCAACTTCTCGGCTTGATAATGAGCCGTCAGCGCTTCGATGAAGGGGTCGAGGTAGCCCTCCATCACCAGGTCCAACTGGTGAATCGTCAAACCTATGCGATGATCGCTAACGCGATTGTCCTTGAAGTTGTACGTGCGAATTTTTTCTGAGCGATCGCCGGAACCGACCATCGAACGCCGCTCGCTCGCGAGGGCTTCGTGCTGTTTCTGCTCTTCCAACTCCTGCAAGCGGGCTCGCAGCACGCGCAACGCTTTGTCGCGGTTCTTAATCTGCGACTTCTCGTCCTGCATCGAAACGACGACGCCGGTCGGCAAGTGCGTCATACGCACGGCCGAGTATGTTGTGTTGACTGACTGCCCGCCTGGACCAGACGAACAGAACGTATCGATACGCAGATCTTTCGGATCGATCTTGACGTCAACCTCTTCAGCCTCGGGAAGCACGGCAACCGTGATCGCCGACGTGTGAATGCGTCCACTCGCTTCTGTTTGCGGCACACGCTGCACGCGATGAACGCCGGATTCGTGTTTCAATCGCGAATAAACTTTGTCGCCTTCAATCAAGACGATTGCTTCCTTCAATCCTCCGATTCCGGATTCAGACGCTTCCAACACTTCAAATTTCCAGCGCTGCTTTTCGGCGTAACGCGAATACATCCGGACCATCTCCGCGGCGAACAGCGTTGCTTCGTCACCACCCGTTCCGGCCCTGATTTCGAGAA
This sequence comes from Pyrinomonadaceae bacterium, assembly GCA_035646355.1. Classification (GTDB taxonomy): domain Bacteria; phylum Acidobacteriota; class Blastocatellia; order Pyrinomonadales; family Pyrinomonadaceae; genus PSRF01. Next base: position 9,588 of record DASRPN010000118.1, read on the forward strand.
TCACGTTCTTCTCGTCGTTCGGATCTGTCGGGATCAGCAGGAGTTTGAGTTCGCGATCAGCGTCATCTAGTCGCGTTTGGAGACTCTCGAGTTCGAGCCGCGCCATCTCGCGCATCTCTTCGTCGTCAGACGTATCAAACAACTCGCGCGCGCCTTCCAGCTCGCTTCTCAGTCCCTTCCACTGTTGAAACTTATGTACGACTTCTCCAAGTGTGCGATGTTGTTTCGCCGCTTTGCCATACGCAGAAGGGTTCGACAGTAACTCGGGAGATGACAGTTCTTGCGTCAACTCGGCGTAACGATTTTCGATTTGTTCCAGCTTATCTAACATACAAGAACCTCATGCCCAGTTATGAAAGCGGCGCCGGCTGCGGTTCGGCATTCCGCGGCTCAAGTTTCAACGACTCTTTCAGCGCTTCGATCGCGACTTCCAGTTGCTGATCGTCTGGCTCCTTCGTGGTGATGTTCTGGAGCCACACGCCTGGGCGGGTCATGAACTTGAAGAACCAACTGCTTTCCTTCTTCGCCGACAAACGGATGATCTCGTACGAGAGACCGGCGACGAGCGGCATCAACGCCAACCGGATCAGAAAATTCAGCAACAACGAATCAAACTTGATTACCGAAAACAACACGATTGCGACCAGCATTACAACCATCAAGAAACTAGTGCCGCAGCGTGGGTGCTGACGCGGCTGCGGCCGTGCGTTGTCGACCGTGAGCGGCAGACCCGCTTCCCACGTGAAGACCGTTTTATGTTCCGCGCCGTGATACTGAAAGACGCGCCTGATGTCCTTCAACAGCGAGAAAGTGACGATCATGATCAGAAAGAACGTCATGCGGATCATTCCGTCGATCAGGTTGAAGCCGACTGACGGCCGGACCGGATGAAGATACGTTCGAACGCTGGTCCATGCGCGCGTGTGCCATGCCGGTTCAGTCGCGACGGGATTGGCAACAGCATCCGCACTGGATCCTGGAGTAGCCGTGCTCACAGCCGGAGCCGGAGGCGCCGCAGCCCAACCGGCAGCGATGAACAGCGCGTTCGTCAGTAGCAAAGGTGCGGCGACGAACAGGAGTATGTTGAATATGAGCGCGAACACGATCGAACCAGCCGCGGCGGCTGTCGTTCCTGTTTTCAACTCGTCCTTCGGCTTTCGCTCCGTCGGCACGGGGAACAAACCCGGCACCGCGCCCGTTAGTCCGGCAAAATCGCCTTCACCCTCAATTACTGCCGGTGACAACGCGACTTTAACTTCCTTCTCCTCAGCTTCCTCGGCTTCGGCGAAGGCTACGTTCGCGGAGTAGTTCAAGGCCTTAATCCCGAGACCCATCGACTGGATGAGCACGGCGCCACCACGCAACACGGGTAGTTTCAGTAGCGGATACTTGTCGCTCCACTTGGGCAGAGCCGCCGCCGTGTTGACGATCGTGCCGTCCGTTTTACGCACGGCAATAGCGTAGGCGTTGGGAGTTCGCATCATCACGCCTTCGATAACGGCCTGGCCGCCGACAATCAGATCTCGTTCCGGTGTGCTCATATGTTGGAATCCTGAATCTGCCGCGAAAACACTAACGCCGGCGGTTGCTGGAAGTCGCTTCTTCAGAATGCAGGAGAAACGACCGACCAAACTACGCCGGCGATTAAGAGTTGCTGTTGCTAATGCTGGTTGCGCAAAACCATTGGGTAAAGCAGTTATTGAGCGGTGGTCGCACCTTCGGTTGCGGGTTTCTTGCCGTAGCGCTTGTTGAACCGATCCACGCGTCCCGCGGTGTCGACCAGCTTTTGCTTACCGGTAAAAAACGGGTGGCAAGCCGAGCAGATTTCGACGTGCAGGTCGCCTTTTTTGGTCGAGCGAGTCTTAAAGGTCTCGCCGCAAGCGCAGCTCACGGTAATTTCTACGTATTCCGGATGAATTCCTGGTTTCATGTCGTGCTCTCTCTAGAAGCGGCATCAGGCCGCGTTTTCAAACAAGTCATGATAGAGTTCGTGTGTAAAACCGTCAAGTTAACCAGTGGGAACACGGATTTTAGGAATAAAATGATTACCGTGGCGCGTATTAAGATCGCTTGCTATAATCCGCCCCGTCGGTCAAAGCTTTCTCTCATTAGCAGTAACACTGTGTGCTTATTCCAGTGCGATCGTCCAACCCGTCTGAGACTTTTATGACATTGGGGCCGACGATCACTGAAATCGCAGTGTAAGTGTGAACGCGCCACTGCCTATGTCGGAAGACAACAAACAGCCTGGCTCTGAAGGGCCTATCCGGCCGGACGACGGAACAATATCCGATTCGTCCGGGACGCCCTCTCCCTCCGCTATCCCACCAGCAGGTGAACTCGCAGGCGCTGACGCCGAAAAGGCGGCGATGGTAGAACAGGCTAAATCGCGCGTCGCGGCAGTTAAAGAATCGCTGGCCACGCAAAAACCAGCCGAGGCGACTGGACAGGGCGCACCCAAGCCTCCCGTAAAGAAGAAAGAAGAAGGACCGAAACCCACTGACGCTTCCAATCATCCGCTCGTAAAGCAACTGAAAGCGAAATTCGGAGAGGCTGTCGGAGATGCTTCTGAGTTTATCGGTCAACTTTCCGTTTACGTCGATCGCGAACGAATCGTCGAAGTCTGCGACTTTTTGAAACGAGACGAAAAAACGCCGTTTGATTATCTTTCTGACCTGACCTGCGTTCACTATCCTGACCGCGGTGACGTTCCCTTCGAAGTTGTCTACAACCTGTTTTCGATTTCCGGTAACGAGCGCGTTCGGCTGAAAGCAAAAACCAGCGAGGACGCCGGCATCGACAGCGTAACCGGCGTTTGGCCAGCGGCGAACTGGCTCGAACGCGAGGTTTACGATCTGTTTGGGATTCGCTTCGCGAACCATCCGGATCTGCGACGTCTTCTATTACCGCCGGATTGGGAAGGGTACCCGCTGCGCAAAGATTTTCCGTTGGAGTTTGTCGAGAATGCGTGGACCGAACAACACCTGCCGGAGATGACGGACGTGCAGATGGAGCAGCTGCATCAGCGACGCGCTTACGGTCTCGAGCTTTTGTCGGTGCCGCAGGAACGAATGATGCGCGACATCTTTCGCGGCGGCAAAGAAGTGATGCCAAAGGATAAGTAATTTGTCAGTGGCCAGTTGTCCGTAGTTAGTTGTGTCACAACCACTGACTACTGACCAACGAGAAATGACGCCGAAAGAGATCGCCGCCCATTACGACGCCAAAGTATTCGATTCGCCTGACGCAGCGACGGGCGCCGGATTCGTTTTAGGCGAAACTGCGGAACCGCGAAACGTTTGGAACAAAGCGAGCGCCGCGAGTGCGATCGTGTTGAAGCTCAGCGACGCAAAGAAGCGAGGCGAGGTGGAAGAGATTGGTTTGGTGATCGAACCGTGGCGCGTCACGGGTTGTTATAAAGCTACGAATCATACGAACTAGTTCAAAATGCATCAGGTAGAAATCGCGACAACTCAGGAGACATTGCTTGACAGCCCAGAAATGGTGCTGAACATGGGCCCGCAACACCCGTCAACGCACGGCGTGCTGCGTGTCGTTCTCCGGCTCGACGGCGAAACCGTCATCGATCTCGATTGCGATATTGGCTACCTCCATCGCGGTATGGAGAAGATCGCCGAAAACCGCATGTACACGATGATCGCGCCTTACTGGGACCGCCTCGATTACATCGCCGCCGTCTCAAACGGTCTCGTGTGGGTCGAGACTGTCGAACAGATGATGGGACTCGACGTCCCGGTCCGCGCACATTACCTGCGAACGATCCTGACGGAACTAAACCGCATCGCGTCGCACCTGCTCTGGCTCGCAACACACGCGCTCGACATCGGCGCAGTCACCGTGCTGCTTTGGGCGCTGCGCGAACGCGAAGAGATTCTCAAGATTTTTGAACGACAGTTCGGTGCGCGTCTGACCTGTCACGCGTGGCGCGTCGGCGGTATGCCGAACGACGCGTACGACGATTTTTATAAAGACGTCAAACAGTTCGTTAACAACTTCCCGAAGCGTCTCGACGAATACGAAACGGTCCTTTCCGAGAATCGCATCTGGCTGAGCCGCACAGTCGGCATCGGCATCATCTCTGCGGAAGACGCCATTGCGATCGGTCTGTCAGGACCCGCCTTGCGTGGTTCCGGTGTCGCCTGGGACGTGCGGAAGTCGCGGCCCTACGCTGCCTACGCCGACATGGACTTCGACATTCCGCTCGGCGAGAACGGCGATACTTACGATCGATATCTCGTGCGGCTTGAAGAGATGCGCCAGTCGCGACGCATCATCGATCAGGCTTTGGAAAACCTTCCCGATGGACCAGTTAACGCGAAGTTACCCAAAATCGTGAAGCCGCCTGTGGGCGATTACTATCACTCGATCGAAGGACCAAAAGGCGAGATCGGGTGTTACCTCGTTTCTGACGGCACCGCGCAGCCGTGGCGCGTCCGCGTGCGGCCGCCGTCATTCATTAATCTTCAGGCGTTGAGGCAGATGTCTATCGGACACCTCGTCGCGGACGTGGTCGCAATTATTGGAACGCTCGACATCGTGTTGGGAGAGATTGATAGGTAAGACGTTGAACTTAGTACTTATTGCTTTGTACTTTGAGTTTGTCCGTGGTCAGTTGTCCGTAGTCAGTGGCTCTGAATACTGACAACTGACTACTGACACTGACGAAACAAAGAACAAAGAACCAAGTACAAAGCACCAGGAAAAAATGTTGCTACTGGCCCCGGTTGATGTACTGAACGAGCTGCTGTTGAGGTTTTTCAGCGCCGACACGGTCAACTATTTCATCTGGCCGCTGATTCAGATCGGCCTCGTTGTGACGCTCGTCGCACTGTGGGTCGCTTACGCGACTTATCTCGAGCGCAAGATTTCAGCATTTATTCAGGCGCGACTCGGTCCGATGCGTGTTGGACCATGGGGACTGCTGCAACCGATCGCCGACGGTCTAAAGCTCTTAACTAAAGAAGACTTCATTCCCGAGAAGGCGGACCGCTGGATCTTCTTCTTCGCGCCATACATCGCCGTTGCTTCGGCGTTCATTGTCTTTTCGGTGATTCCGTTTGGACCAGACTGGGCCGTCATTGCCGACGTCAACATCGGGTTGCTGCTGGTATTGGCCGTCTCAAGCGTTGGCGTGCTCGCTTTGATACTGGCGGGCTGGTCGTCGAATTCTAAGTACGCGTTGTTGGGTGGGTTGCGTTCGAGCGCGCAGATGGTGTCGTACGAAGTGGCGATGGGATTGTCGCTGATCGGCGCGTTGATGTTTTCGCGAACGCTGTCGCTGTCTGGAATGGTCGCTGCTCAAGGATCGGATGCGATCTGGTACATAGTTTATCAACCCGCAGGTTTCTTGATTTTCCTGATCAGCGGCATCGCGGAGAACAATCGCGCACCGTTCGATCTTCCGGAAGCGGAGTCGGAACTGGTTGCCGGATTTCACACTGAATACTCCGGCATGCGCTGGTCGCTCTTTTTCATGGCTGAGTACGCGGCGATGGTTGTGGTCACGGCCGTGGCGACGACGGTTTATCTCGGCGGCTGGTACTTCCCGTTTGTTTATCGTCTCGAGGCGGCCGGTTATCACAATCTTTACGTGCTGGTGAGTGTGCTCGTCTTTTTAGTTAAAGCGTCTATCATTCTTTATATCTATTTCTGGTTGCGCTGGACGTTGCCGCGTTTTCGATACGATCAGCTGATGGACATCGGATGGAAGTGGTTGATACCGTCGGCACTTATAAACATTGTGCTTTCGACGATTGCAGTGTTTGTCGTGCAGGCTTTAAATGGTTGGCGAGGCATGCAGACAATCGAAGCGCTCGATCGCGGGTTGAATCTAACTGCGACGGGCAAAGGAGTGATGATCGCATTTGGCATTGCCGGTCTTTTCATTACGGCAGTGTTGCTCGCGAGAATCAACTGGCGCTCACGTGACTTTAACTTGAAGACGCAGCGTCGCAACATTCGACTGGTGAATGTGCCGAAGGGCAAACCCGCAAGGGCGTGAATTTGAGAGGTACTAATGGCTTTAGTTAAAACCCCGAAACCGACGTTCGCGCAGAAGCTCAAACGCTTCTTCATGGTTGATCTGCTCAAAGGCATGGGGCTGACGCTGAAGTACAACCTGGGCGCGATCATTGACAAGGATGCCGTCGCGGGTAAGGGAATTTATACCGAACAGTATCCGAAAGTCCGTCCTGATGTGGCGCCGCGCTTTCATGGCGCGCCGCGGTTGAACATGGATCCGGAGACGCATGACACGCTCTGTATCGCGTGCAATCTGTGCGCGATCGCTTGTCCGGAAGACTGCATCGATGTGATTGCGATGGACGTCGAGATCGTCGTCGCCGGCAAGCCGCGCCGGAAGAAAGTGCTCGACGAGTTTATATTCGATACGTCGCGGTGCATGTTCTGTGCTCTGTGCCAGGAAGCTTGTCCGACGTCGTGCCTGGAGTTGACTCAGGACTTCGAATTGGCGACCTACTCGCGTGCAGGCTTCGTCTGGAACCGCGAAATGCTCGAGCAGGGACGCGAGACTGTAAAATACACCAGTTAGAACTTGGAGCTTAGTGCTTGGTTCTTTGTTTTGTCAGTGGTCAGTTGTCCGTTGTCAGTTGTAGCTTCAGCATTAACGGCAACCACTGAGTACGGGCAACTGACCACTGACAAATTCAAATACAAAGAACTAAGCACTAAATACAAAGCACAAACGAAAATGAGACTCTCCGGCTACGAAGCCCTCTTCTTCTGGATCTTCGCGCTGGCCGCGATCTTTGCGGGGTTGTTGACCGTGATGGCGCGGAATGCTGTCCACAGTGCGCTGTTTCTGATCTCGTCTTTGGTTTCGGTGGCCGCGCTCTTTGTGCTGGCCGGCGCGGAGTTTATTGCGGGAGTGCAGATACTGGTCTATGTCGGCGGCGTGATGGTCCTGTTTCTGTTCGTGATCATGCTCGTCAACGTCGGCGCGGAAGAAAAGGGGCGGGACGAGATCTTCAATAAACAGAAACAGGTGGCTGCCAGTTTGATCTTCTGTTTTCTGTTAGTTGCAGGAGTGCTGTACGCGGTAAGCGAGGGTTACAAGGGGATGCAGGCGCGCAATACTACGCCTCCCGAACAGATTGCTGCGCAACAAGCGCAACGGGATCGATCCCTCGCCGTGGGAGCGACTCGCACGAGCCGCATCACAGACGACACCGAGCAAGTCGGAAGCAGTCTTTATCGCTACGCGGCGTTGCCGTTTGAAATCGCGAGCGTGTTGCTGCTCGTAGCGATCATTGGCTCGGTGATGTTGGCGCGCACGCTGAAACAGGAAGTATCTGCCGACGACGTCGATCCCGAAACTTTGCAGGAAGAGAAAGCACTCGATCCCGAACTCGCGCAGTTGGAGCCACGCTCGGAGTAACATGCTCAACTTTTTCATCCCAACACTGGCGTTCTTGTTTCAACAAGCGTCAGGGAGCCGTCTGTCGCAGACGTGGGACGCGGCGACGCATCCCGATCTGGCCAAGTTTCTCGTAATCGGCGCGCTGCTCTTCATCATCGGCGTCGCCGGAGTTTTGACACGGCGAAACATCATCGTGATCTTCATGTCGATCGAGTTGATACTCAACGCCGCTAACCTCAACTTCATCGCCTTCTCGCGCTACTTGCAGGAGACGGGAAACGCCAATGCTGTTGCGGGCCAGATTTTCACCGTGTTTGTGATCGTGGTGGCGGCGGCTGAAGCCGCGATCGGCTTGGGAATCGTGATCGCGCTTTATCGGAACAAGGAAACCATCTGGGTAGACGAGATTGATTTGTTGAAGTGGTAACTCTTTGTCCGTAGTCAGTTGTCCGTTGTCAGTAGAGAACAACGGACGACTGACAACTGACCACTGACACCTGACATGTACAAATACATCTGGTTAGACGAGATTGATTTGTTGAAGTGGTAACTCTTTGTCCGTAGTCAGTTGTCCGTTGTCAGTAGAGAACAACGGACGACTGACAACTGACCACTGACACCTGACATGTACAAATACATCTGGTTAGTTCCCCTGCTACCACTGATCGGCGCCGCGATTAACGGCTTACTTGGCCGGCGGTTACGCTTTTCAGAAAAATTGATCGGTGGAATTGCGGTCGGATCCGTGGCGCTGGCCTTCCTCATCAGCGTTGCGGCGGTGTATTCGTACGGCTTCGGTGGTCACCCGCATTGGCCCAATCCCTACCTCACAAGTCAGGACGGTTTTAGTTTCAGCTGGATTCCGGGCGGCGCCGTAAGTGTCAATCACGGTACTGAAGCAAACCGTTACGAGTTGCTGAACATAGAGTGGAGTTACCAGCTCGATCCGTTGTCTGCGATCTTCATGTTGATCGTTACGGGCGTCGGGTTGTGCATCTTCATCTTCGCGACCGGGTACATGCATGGCGAGACAGGCTTCTATCGCTTCTTCGCTTACATGGGCCTGTTTATGTTCGCCATGCTCGTGCTCGTGATGGGCTCAAACTTCCTGATGATGTTCGTTGGTTGGGAAGGGGTGGGCCTCTGTTCATATTTGCTGATCGGTTACTACTTCGATCGCCAGGAAGCAGCGAACGCTTCGCGCAAGGCATTTATAACCAACCGTGTCGGCGACTTCGGTTTCGCCCTCGCGATCTTCGGCATCATCGCAACGTTTGGGAGCGCGCAATACACCGACGTCTTCAATCAGGCGAAATCCTACGACATTGAGTTGCTCGGCCACTGGGGCATCCTTTCATGGATCGCCCTCGGACTGTTCATCGGCGCGTGTGGTAAGTCGGCACAACTGCCTCTGCACGTCTGGTTGCCGGACGCGATGGCGGGCCCAACGCCTGTCTCCGCGTTAATTCACGCAGCGACGATGGTGACCGCGGGTCTTTACATGGTGACGCGCACCAACGTCATCTTCCAGCACTCGCAAACGATGCTGCTCGTAGTGGCGCTCGTCGGCATGGGCACGGCGATCTTCGCAGCGATCATTGGCATCACGCAAAACGACATCAAGAAGGTCCTTGCGTATTCAACCGTCTCACAGCTCGGCTTCATGTTCATGGCGGCCGGTGTCGGCGCATTTGCGATCTCGATTTTTCACGTGATGACGCACGCCTTCTTCAAGGCGCTGATGTTCCTGGGCGCAGGCAGCGTGATTCACGGCATGCATCACGAACAGGACATGCGTCGCATGGGCGGGTTGAAGAAGTACATGCCCTACACGTATTGGACGTTCTTTGCCGGGTGGCTGGCGATCTGCGGCATCATTCCGTTTAGCGGGTTCTGGTCCAAGGACGAGATTCTCTGGAACGCTGCTTCGACGACGTACATTCCCCTCGGTTGGCTCGTATGGCTGATCGGCACAATCGCCGCGACGTGTACGGCGTTCTACATGACGCGTCTGATGGCGATGACGTTCTGGGGCAAGGAACGTTTTCTGGAACATCGCGCGGGCGGTGAGGCTGATGAAGCGCACGCGGCCGCGTATGACGAGGGCCACGCGCCGCATGATGCTGTAGAACCGGCAGCGGGAGATCGTCCGCGACACCAACCCGGCGAGCATGTTGGACCAGTGGACCACCACGTACACATGCCGCATGAATCGCCGCGAGCGATGTGGGTGCCGCTCGTTGTGCTGGCAGTGTTGGCGACGATCGGTGGGTTTGTTGGTATTGGACCAGTGTTCGAGCCTCTTACGGGCTCAAAACATCCTGGTGGCAATTTGAATATTGTTAACTGGTTGAAACCGGTTATCTGGGATCCTGTAACGCGCGAGTTTCCGACGGGTGGGGACCACGGAGCTGTTGCCGAACATCCTGCGCCTGCGCCTGCTCCCGCAACCGAAGCAGCACACTCATCTACGGCGCCCGAAAAGGCACACGCAGAAACCCGCTGGTTCAACCTGACCCACGCCGTCGATAACGTGGTGCACAATCACTGGCTGACGGAGGTCTTGTTCGTCATCATTTCGCTGATTGTCGCCGGCACAGGTATCGGCCTCGGACTGCTGTTCTACGTTAAGAGTCCGGGACTTCCAGACATCTGGGCGCAACGACTGCGGCCGCTTTACAACGCGAGCTACAACAAATTCTGGGTTGACGAATTTTACGGTTGGGCCATCACTCGCCGCGTGATGGATTCGGCGCGCGGCGTCTATGCTTTTGACTCGCGAATCGTTGACGGAGTCGTTAACGGATTCGCCGCCGTGAGCCGCGGCATTAGCCTCGTCGTCGGCGCGGTGGATAAGTATTTCGTCGACGGCATCGTCAATACCATCGCGGCGTTCATCAAGCGCCTAATGTCGCCGTTGCTGCGTGCGGCGCAAACAGGGTTCACGCAAAATTACGCGCTCGTTATGGTGTTGGGATTGATGATCGCCGTCGCAATTTTCTTCGCGCGCGATATCGCAACAATGCTGCGCCTGATGTTGACCGGATCATAGACTGAAAGTTTTCGCCAAATTCAAATGAGTAACCTGCATATTCTCTCCATCATCACCTGGCTACCGGCCCTTGGCGCCATCCTCATACTGGCGGCAATGAAAAAAGATCAGGGAAACCTGATCAAGAAGTTCGCCACGGCCTGGTTTGTTCTCGACTTCATCGCTTCGCTCTGGTTGTTGAAATACAACCGCAGCGCCGGTGGCATGCAGTTTCTCGAAGACCATCAGTGGATACCGGTCATCGGTGCGCGTTACCAGATGGGCGTCGACGGCGTCGCTGTGTTGCTGATCGTTTTGACGACGCTGCTCGGCGCGATCGCAGCGCTTTCGTCGTGGGAATACATTAAGAAGCGTGAGAAAGAGTATTACGTGCTGCTGCTGCTGTTGCAGACGGCGGTGATCGGCGTGTTTTCGTCGATGGATTTGTTTCTGTTCTACCTGTTTTTCGAAGTGTCACTCGTGCCGATGTACTTCCTCATTGGCGTTTGGGGTGGTGAGAACAGGCTGTACGCGGCGATCAAATTCTTCCTGTATACCCTCGTCGGATCGGTGGTGATGTTGTTAGGCGTCTTGAAGATGTACTTCCTGACGCAGGACACCGCCTACACGAATCAGGTCACTCAGGAGGCACTGCGCTTGCTAGGCGGAAGCGAAGCAGGCCAGCTTGCCTGGAACAGTTTTCAAACCGGACTCCAAAACGGGACTGGTACGTTCAGTATCATCTTCATGCAGGGCATCGGCTCGGTGATGGACATGGGCACGATGCAGATCCT
>DASRPN010000119.1:0-16683 GCA_035646355.1 Pyrinomonadaceae bacterium
CGAGGAATGCGGCTACGGCTGGTGAGAGGTTGGTGCAACGGCGATGTGCGACAAAGAGAGTTCGATTGTGCGTCAGTCCCCGCACCGGAACGCTCACCAGCGCGCCTCGCGCCAGCTCTTCCCGAACGCACATGCGAGGTACGAAAGCCAGTCCGACCCGCTTCTGGACAAATCGTTTAATCGTCTCAATGGTTGCCAGCTCGAGAGTGATATTTAGCGGTGTGTGCTGTCTGGCAAAAGTTTCTATCACTTTTGCGCGAGAGGTGGAATTAACATTGTGCGCCACGAACGGCTCGTTTGCTAGTTCCCTGACCTTCACCGCCGAACGCCCCGCTAACGGATGCCTGGGACTCATTATCAAGACCAGTTCGTCCTTAAGAACTGGAAACGTTTCCAGTTCGCGATCAATCGGTTCGAAGGCCATCAACCCGAAGTCGATGCGGCGGTCCAGCAGCTCCCGTGGGAGGCGGCTCGACACATGTCGATATATCTCCACCTTCACGTCCGGATATTGCTGCCTGAACGCAAGAATCAGTTCCGGCAACAAATACAAGGACGTGCTTTCGTTCGCTCCCACGCGGACTCGACCGGATTTCAGAGTTTGCAGCTCTTGAATTGCCTGGCCCACCTCTCCACGCAAACCAAGAATCCGCCTGGCATAATCGTACATGACCTGGCCTGCTTCAGTGAGGGCTGGTACTTTCTGGTCTCTCTCAAGCAGTGGTAACCCGATCTCCTCTTCCAGCCGGCGTATGGCGATGCTGATAGCGGGCTGCGTGCGAAACACCCGCGCGGCAGCTTTAGAAAAACTCTTCTCATCCACTACCATCGTGAAATATTCCAATTGGGCCATTTCCATATCGCTGTTTTACCACAATTTGCTCCACCAGTCGACGAACAAAATTTATGATTCTGTAAAAACAATAAATTGTACAAACCTCTTGTCGGGGCGCTAAATTCTTCGCCCCCGAGTAAAACAGATGACGACCGAAACATTAATTGAGAATATCGCGACAAGGCAGCCTCCGGTCGCGCCGCTCGCCGAAGGGGCCACAGGAGCTGAGATCCTGATTGACACGCTCACCTACGAAGGAGTCGATACGATCTTCGGCTACCCAGGTGGAGCGGTACTACACATCTATGACGAACTGTGGCGGGCCAGGGATCGAATCACTCATTACCTGGTCCGACACGAACAGGGCGCTGTTCATATGGCGGAAGGTTACGCGCGTGCATCGGGGCGCGTCGGCGTTGCGCTTGTCACGTCAGGGCCGGGAGCTACCAACGCAGTGACTGGCATTGCCAATGCCTACATGGACTCCACGCCACTCGTCGTGATAACCGGCCAGGTACCCAAACACCTGATTGGAACAGATGCATTTCAGGAGGTCGACACCGTCGGCATTACGCGGCCGTGCGTCAAGCACAACTACCTCGTTCGCGAAGCAAGCGACATTGCCGGGATTGTTCGTGAAGCATTCTATCTTGCGCGTTCAGGCCGTCCTGGCCCAGTCGTCATTGACATTCCGAAAGACGTCAGCGCCGCGAAGACATCCTATTCGAGACTTGACCATGTTGGTTTTCCCTTCTCCGGCGACGTATCGCTGGTCGATCGAGCGTCGCTGGAGCGGGCCCTTGAAGGCCTGCTGAATGCCAAACGGCCCGTGCTATACGTGGGCGGCGGAATTGCGAACTCCGGCGCTCACGAATCGCTGCAAATGTTCGCGGAGACCTTACGCTTACCTGTAGCGCCGACATTAATGGGTCTCGGCGGGTTTCCGTCTGCTCATCCACTTTCGCTGGGCATGCTCGGGATGCATGGAACATACGCGGCAAACATGGCTGTGGCGCAAAGTGATCTGCTGTTTGCGGTGGGCGTAAGGTTTGACGATCGCGTGACCGGGAAGCTGGCGACATTTGCGCCGCAGGCACGAGTGATCCACATCGACATCGATCCCGCAAACATTGGAAAGAACGTTGCTCCCTGCCTGTCGATCGCCGCCGATGCGAGACAGGCTCTGTTAAGCCTTCTGGCCATAAGTCGTGAACAGGACCAACAGGAACTTCAAAAGGCTCTCGACGCAAGAGAAGTTTGGTGGGAACAGATCCGCGCGTGGCAGCAGTTACAACCGCTTCGCTTCACAGGCTCGCTATGTCAGATCAAACCACAAAAGGTCATCACCGAGCTGCACCGTTTGACTAACGGTGACGCGATAATTACGACGGACGTGGGCCAGCATCAAATGTGGGTGGCCCAATTCTATCCATTCAAGAGACCACGACAACTGATTACTAGTGGTGGCCTGGGGACGATGGGTTTCGGGCTGCCCGCCGCGATTGGGGCTCAAGTCGCATTCCCACATCAACCGATTGTGGCAGTCGTAGGTGACGGCGGCTTTCAGATGACGAATCAGGAATTGGCAACGGCGGTCCAATATGAGCTGCCGGTAAAGATTCTGATCATGAACAACGGCTACCTGGGTATGGTGCGGCAGTGGCAGGAAATGTTTTACGACCGCACTTATTCAGAAGTGGACATCTCCGTTGCCCCTGACTTTGTGAAATTGGCCGAGGCGTTTGGTGCGTTAGGCTTACGTGCCGAGAGGCCGGACGAGCTTCACGACGTGCTCGCCGCTGCACTCGCGCACAAAGGCGTGGTTGTAATCGATGTCGTTGTTTCAAAAGAGGAAAACGTTTTCCCGATAGTGCCGGCGGGTGCCAATTCGAGCGACATGATTTTACAGACCGAAGGCGTGTAAGAGATCGAACACTCCATGCGTCACACACTCTCTATTATCGTTGCCGATCAGCCTGGTGAGCTTTCGCGGATTGTCGGTCTTTTTAGCGCTCGTGGCTTCAACATTGAGACTATCTCGGTGGGTGAAACATTGGACCCGCGCTGGTCGCGGGTCACCATCGTTACGCGCGGCGACGATCGGACCATCGAGCAGATCGTCAAACAGTGCGAACGCCTCGCACGCGTTCGCGAAGTTCACGATGTAACCACTCGACCTCATATCGAGCGAGAGATGGCGTTGATTACGGTGGATGCTTCGGCAGGCGTTGGGCGCCAGGAGGTTTTGAGTCTTGTCAACGTGTTTCGCGCGAAGGTAGTTGATATTTCACACTCACAATTGATCGTCGAGGCGTCAGGCAATAAGGAGAAGGTCGACACCTTTATCGAGTTGCTACGCCCGCTCGGGATAGCTGACATAACACGTACTGGACATATCGCTATTAACCGGCTTGCGGCCGGCGAGGAAAGGAATACGCATGAACATCTTTTACGATAAGGACGCGAGTCTTGAACTCTTGCGCAAGAAACAGATCGCGGTCATTGGCTACGGCAGTCAGGGATTTGCGCAGGCGAATAACCTGAACGATTCCGGTTGCAATGTGGTAGTCGGTTTACGTACTGACAGCGCGTCCTGGAAAAAGGCGGAAAAGGCGGGCTTGAAGGTGTTGCCGATAGCGCAGGCCGCCGCCGAGGCGGATATAGTGATGATGCTTGTGCCGGATGAACTCGCGCCTGAGGTCTACGCACGAGAGGTCGCCGAGTCGATCACGCCGGGTAAATATCTCGCCTTCTCGCACGGTTTCTCCATTCACTACAGATTCATCGAGCCGTCGGCTGACGCAAACGTGTTCATGGTTGCGCCAAAAGGTCCGGGTCACCTCGTGCGGCATGAATACAAGCGCGGAGCGGGAGTTCCCTGCTTGCTTGCTGTGAATCAGGATCCAACTGGCGATACACGGCTGATCGGATTATCTTATGCCTCGGCAATCGGAGGGGGTCGCGCCGGCATCATCGAAACGACCTTTCGTGAAGAAACAGAAACCGATCTGTTCGGTGAACAGGCGGTGCTGTGTGGGGGACTCACCTCGCTCATCAAAGCAGGCTTCGATACTTTGACCGAGGCCGGCTATTCACCCGAAATGGCGTACTTCGAATGTTTGCATGAGATGAAACTCATAGTCGATCTGCTGTACGAAGGTGGCATCTCCGAAATGCGCTACTCGATTTCCAATACCGCCCAGTTTGGCGATATGACCCGCGGTCCGATCGTCGTCAACGACGAGACGAAACGTCGCATGCAAATGCTTCTTGCCGATATTCAGTCCGGCGCTTTCGCGAACGACTGGATGAAGGAAGCCGGAAATGGCCGGCAGTTATTTAAACGACTCGACGACGAAGCTCGTGAACATCCAATTGAGCAAGTGGGCGCAAGGTTGCGCGAAATGATGCCGTGGTTATCAGAGGGACGTCTCGTCGACAAGAACACGAACTGAAACGTAACTTCCTTGTCTAGCCCCAGCCAAAAGAGTTCGAA
Organism: Pyrinomonadaceae bacterium; assembly: GCA_035646355.1. Classification (GTDB taxonomy): domain Bacteria; phylum Acidobacteriota; class Blastocatellia; order Pyrinomonadales; family Pyrinomonadaceae; genus PSRF01. The sequence goes on from DASRPN010000119.1 coordinate 4,332, forward strand.
CGCTCGCAGCCATGTCATTACTCGCGGCGTGGAGCGCAGTCCGAATCGCGCGATGCTCCGCGCTGTCGGCTTTGAAGATGCCGACTTTCAAAAACCGATCATCGCGATTGCCAACGGCTACAGCACGATTACACCCTGCAACGCCGGTTTGAATCACCTCGCCGAGCGTGTGATTGAAGCACTTCGGCAGTCGCAGACGATGCCGCAAGTCTTCGGAACGATCACAGTTAGCGACGGTATCTCGCAGGGAACAGAAGGCATGAAATACTCGCTCGTTTCGCGCGAGGTGATTGCCGATTCGATTGAAACTGTTTGCCAGGCGCAGTCGGTCGATGGGTTGGTGGCGATCGGTGGCTGCGACAAGAACATGCCCGGAGCGATGATCGCGATCGCGCGTCTCAACATTCCTTCGATTTTCGTGTATGGCGGCACCATCAAACCGGGTCATTTCAACGGCGAAGATCTGACGGTGGTTAGCACCTTTGAAGCCGTCGGCCGGTACTGCGCGGGACAGATCAGCGAAAGCGATTTGCTTGAGATCGAGCGTCGAGCGTGTCCGGGCGCCGGATCGTGCGGTGGGATGTACACCGCCAACACGATGTCGGCCGTGATCGAAGCGATGGGTTTAAGCTTGCCCTATTCGTCTACGATGGCTGCGACCGACGCGGAAACCGCCGAATGCGCCGCTGAGTCGGCACGTACTCTCGCGCGGGCCGTTGAGCAACAGATTCTTCCTCGCCAACTTTTGACCCGTACAGCGTTTGAAAACGCGATCGCCATCGTGATGGCTGTTGGCGGCTCCACTAATGCCGTTTTGCACATTCTGGCAATCGCTCACGCTGCCAACGTGAAACTAACTCTCGACGATTTTGAGGAACTCAGAAAACGAGTCCCTCTTGTTTGTGATCTAAAACCGTCAGGCAAGTACGTCGCAACGGATCTGCACAAGGCTGGTGGGATTCCGCAGGTGATGAAGATGTTGTTGCATCGCGGCCTGCTTCATGGTGACGCGATGACGATCAGCGGCAAAACGATCGAAGAGGTTTTGGCAAACGTCCCGGAGGACCCACGACGCGATCAGGATGTGATCCATCAGTGGGACGACGCGATCTATCCGGAGGGGCACCTCGCGATCCTGCGCGGCAACCTGGCCACGGAAGGCGCGGTCGCGAAGATTTCCGGGATGAAGAATAAATCCATCACCGGACCTGCGCGGGTCTTCGATTCTGAAGAAGTATGTCTTCAGGCAATACTCTCGTCGCAGATCAAACCCGGAGACATCGTCGTGATCCGTTATGAGGGTCCGAAGGGTGGACCCGGCATGCGCGAGATGCTTGCGCCCACGTCGGCAATCATCGGCATAGGTCTCGGCGACGCGGTAGGGCTGATCACCGACGGGCGTTTTTCTGGTGCAACACATGGTTTGGTCGTGGGCCATGTAGCGCCTGAAGCCGCTGTGGGTGGCGCGCTCGCTCTGGTCCGCGAAGGTGATTCGATCATGATCGACGCCGAACGCGGTTTGTTGCAACTGAACGTTCCGGACGCAGAGTTAACCCACAGATTCGAAGAATGGCGTGCGCCAGCGCCACGGTACGAAAAAGGTGTGCTGGCGAAGTACGCCAAACTCGTCTCCAGTGCAAGCTTAGGCGCAGTCACTGACCTCACTTGACCCTCCGTCACCTTCCCTCTAAAGTGACTGACTCCAAATAGAATTCATCCGCCTACAGGAAGCGATTATTGTGGCGATACGCATTGAGAACCAGTACGAGGGGAAACTGCCGAAAGGCGCGGTAGAACAGATCGAAGAAGCATTCGACAGCTTGCCGCGGGAACACACGCGCGGAATCGAGCGCATCAGACTCGTGCCGTACATAACCGACCCGCGGATCCGAGGTCCGTTTCAGACCACGGAATTACCCGGACTCTATCACCCACGGCAGGGACCGAAGGGACCATGGTTCGAGATCGCCGTCAACGTCCTGTTGCCCGCTAACAAACCGTTTCACAAACGACTAGTGCCGCGACTTTCGTTCAAGAGCAACCTGGTGGCGCTGGTGTTTTCACTCGTTGGCCAACACTATCATCTGACGCTGCGTCACTCGCTCAAGAAGACACAGCTCGAGCCGGCGATTCGCTTGTATACCGAGAAGCAGTTGAAGCAGTGGAACGAGAAGAAGCACAGCTTCCGTGCGAGGTTGTTCAAGCCATTACAGCCCACGTTTGAGCGTTGGGCCAAAACGTTACAGAAGCGTGCTGCGACTGAGAAAAAGAAGAGCCTGGCTTCGAAATAACTTATCGGGTGCTTGGCTCTTTGTACTTGGTACTTTGTTTTTGGTGTTATCGCGGAGCGTTCGACAAAGTACAAAGCACTAAGTACGAAGGTCTAGGTTTGGGCGGGTTCGTCGTCGATCTCGTCCGCGACAGCGCGCAGGATCAAGGCCACTTCCGCATCACTCACTTGCGTCGCCTTAAAACGAACCTCGACATTGAAATCCCCGTCAGGTGAAGCGTATTTGAACGAGTAAGGTTTCGAGTCTGAGACCACGCGTGGTCCCATTTCCTGTCGACGCGCTTCCCTCGCATCGTTACGTTTCAAACCCTGCGATGCGATCTGCTTCGCGAACCGGCGCATCGACTCATCATCGGGCTGGCGAACGATCTGAAGCAGTGACGATTTCGCGTTTATCTCAGCCGAGCGACAGACTTCGCGCACGTCCTCGGGAATCCTCGCGATCGCCAATGCCTCAGTAACCGTGCTCCTGCTTTTACCAACTTTGCGCGCCACGTCATCGTGCGTGTAACCAAACTTCTCGCACAATGCCAGTAACCCGTCGGCCTCTTCCCAGACTGTGAGGTCCTTGCGCTGCATATTCTCGATGAGCGCGATCTCGGCTACCGTGCCAGCGTCGACTTCCATCTCAACGCACGGCACTTCCTTCAGCCCCGCTCGCTGCGCCGAACGCCAACGACGCTCGCCGGCAATGATCATCCATCGTCCCGTCAGTCGATTTGGTTTGACGAGCAACGGTTCGAGTACGCCTTTCTCGGCGATAGACGCCGTCAACTCCGTCAAGTCGCCAAATTCAGTGCGCGGCTGCTCGGGGTTCGGGTCCAACTTGTCCACCGGTATCATCCTGCCGATTTGCGCCGGCCGGTGCTGTGAAAGTTCCTCGACGTAGTGCGCATCGTGGCGCATTTGCAGTCCTGTCGGAAGTCCCCTTTTAGACACGGCTAATTACCTCTTCACAAAGTTTTCCGTACTCAATTGCTCCGGACGAATTGGGTGCAAAACTAAAAATCGATTCCTTGTACGCGGGCGACTCTTCGAGTCTGACACTCTTCGTGATCACTGTTTCGAATAACTTTGGACCAAACACGTTGCGGATCTGTTCGTGCACCTCGCGCGCCAGCGTGGTGCGTTTGTCGTGCAGCGTAACCAGCACGCCGAGTAGTTCCAGATTCGGATTCGGCCGCGCTTTGACCTTCTCGATCGTCTCGAGCAGATCGTCAGTGCCTTCGAGCGCGAAATACGACGACTGAATCGGAATCAAAACGTGCGAGGCGGCGACGAGCGCATTGACCGTGATCAAGCCCAGTGTCGGCGGGGTGTCGATCACGATCACTTCATACTGCTGCTTAAACGGCTCGAGCCGATCTTTTAGACGAAACGGCGCGTCGAAGTCCCCAACCAGTTTCGACTCCAGCTTAGCCAGATTGATTCGCGCAGGAACGACGTCGAGGTTCTTCACGGGCGTCTCATATACCGACTGCTCAACCGGCGCCAGGCCGTCCGTCATTAACTCGTAGACAGATCGCTCGACGTTGGCCGGATCGAGAAAGGAGATTGAGCTGTTGGCTTGAGGATCGAGGTCGAGAAGTAGGACACGTTTTCCCTTGCGGGCAAAGGCGGCAGCCAAATTGATGGCGGTAGTGGTCTTCCCTACCCCACCTTTTTGATTGGCGATGGCGATTACCATTCGCTGCACAGTGGCAATCTCAGGCTCCAGTGGTCCATAAAGCAACGTTGGCCCAGGTTACATCGGCAGGTCGCCGGCTTCGCCGATGACGTCGGGCCATTCCTCTTCAGTCGAAGTCATTTCACTTTCTTCTGCATCTTCGGTAGGTATTGTGTTGCGCGACGCTTTGATTACTTCCATGTCAACGTAAATCGGACAATCAGCACGCAGGGCCAACGCAATGGCGTCTGACGGACGTGAATCGAGCACCATCCGGTTCCCTTCACTGTTTCGCATTTCGATCACGGCAAAGAACGTGTTGTCGCGCAGGCTCGTCACTACCACTCGTTCAACCTGCACACCAAGCTGGACGATCAGGTTTCGCAACAGATCATGAGTCATCGGCCGCGGCGGCGCAATCTTTTCAATTTCCAAAGCGATAGCATTTGCTTCGTAAGCACCCACCCAGATCGGTAGCATCGTGTCGCTCTGCACATCTTTGAGGATGATAATCGGAGTTCCGCTGTTCGGATCCATCATCAAGGCTCGGATCTTTACTTCGATTTCCATACGTACCCCTTACACTACGCTGCCCGATCTGCCAATTGCCCGTAAAGACTATTGGTTTTTGCTCCAGTCACCAACACGTCCACGATTTCACCTTCGAGACTACGATCGCCCGCGAAATTCACGACTTTGTGGCAGGTCGAATGTCCGGAGAGATCGCTTTCCGATCGCGAACTCTGTTTCTCCGCCAGCACACTCAACGTGCGTCCAACGTATGAACGATAAATCTTGTCCTGAGTTCGTCGCTGAGCCTTTTCGAGTTCAAGGAATCTGTCTTTCTTTTCTTTCTCCGATACATTGTCGTCGAAGTTTGCCGCGGGCGTGCCGTCGCGACGCGAGTATTTGAAAATGTAAAGACTGTCGTACTCACATGCTTCGACGAGTTCGACCGTTCGGCGGAAGTCGTCGTCAGTCTCGCCCGGAAAGCCGACGATGATGTCGCTCGTCAAAGCCAGACGACGAGTGGAGCTCTTGATGCGATGGATCCGTTCCAGATAATCATCGCGCTTGTGGCCACGCCGCATCAGCTTCAAAACGCGATCGCTTCCCGACTGCACTGGAAGATGGATCCAGTCGCAGAGGTTCGTGTTCTCTTCGATTGCGGAAACGATGTCTGGATGGAAATCGCGAGGAAACGATGTGGTGAACTTCATGCGCGGCATTCCGGTCGCCGCGACTGCTCGCAACAAACGGCAGAAAGGAGTAGCGCCAGGGAAACCTTCGAGACCTTCTTCGACGCGCGGGCGATAGCTGTTGACGTTCTGGCCGATCAGGTGAATTTCTTTGTAGCCGAGTGACTGGAGTTTCTTTGTTTCGGCGACGATTTCGCTTGCCGGGCGGCTGCGCTCACGCCCGCGTGAGTACGGAACTATACAGAACGAACAAAACTTGTTGCAGCCTTCGATGATCGGAATAAACGCGACGTGCGGCGAGTGTCGTTCGACGGGAGAAACCTCCCACGCATCGTTCTCGCCTCGTTCGTTGAGATCGATAACTTTGCGTTCGCCTTCGCGGGCGCGCTCGATCAGTGACGAGATGCGATCGGTTGCACGAGTGCCGATCACCATGTTGACCGATGGTGCGTGTTCAAAGATTGAGTCGCCTTCAAGTTGGGCCACGCAGCCCATCACGCCCACGAGCGGAAATGACTTCCCTGCTTGCGCGGCGCGAATCTCACCGATGCGCGTGTAGACTTTTCGTTCAGCTTTCTCGCGTACGGAACAAGTGTTCAGAAGTACTACATCGGCATCGTCTGCTGAGTCGCAGAGATCGTAGCCGGAGGCGCGCAAACCGGTAGCTGCGCGTTCGGAGTCGGCCACGTTCATCTGGCAGCCGAATGTTTCGATATAGACTCGCGGCTTCATTCGCTGAAAAACCGATGCAACAATGCCGACAGTCTACCAGAAATCATTTGTCAAACGCGATAGTGAGACTTTTATCGATCTATGAAGATGAATGTCATGAGACCCTCTTATAAAACTACGCGTCGCTTGACCCGTTTTCGCTGCGCTAGTAGTATCGCGCCGTTAGTAATCTCCCGAAAAAAGAAAGGTTCCTCATGTCCTTTAACAAAGTAATTATCGTGGGAAATCTCGGTCGCGATCCGGAGTTGCGTTACACGGCGCAAGGTACCCCAGTTTGTACCTTCAGCCTGGCCACGAATGAGCGCCGCAAAGATCGAAACGGCGAGCTGCAGGATCACACGACGTGGTTCCGCGTTACGCTGTGGAACCGCCAGGCGGAAACTGCCTCACAGTATCTGCAAAAAGGTCGTCAGGTTTACATCGAAGGACGCTTGCGCGTGGAAGAGTACGTCGATCGTGATGGAAAGCCGAGACAGTCGCTGGAAGTCACGGCAACTGATATGCAGTTCATCGGCGGTCGAGGCGATGAGCAGGTCGCGGAACGCGCGGCATCAGCAAGCGCCGGCGGTGGCCCCTCCGAACCACCAGGCGATCTATCCGACGACGACATTCCGTTCTGACGCGTTTCAGCCTTTGGACGTCGATTCTAATGCTTACTCAAACCGTGGTTTAAAGTAATCAGGGTCGCAGCCGGGCGGCCATAACAGACTATTGGCGTTCCAAACCATCGTCGAGATTGTGGGTGGTTCTTTATACAATCCTCGGGTTAGACGATTTTTTAACTCAAGTACTCTATCGGCTATCAGGTTCAAATCCTCGATTGTCTGGCCCAAAAACGAGGGCGAAATCATCTCGTGGTTAGGCGTACGGTCGATCCTCATCAACGCATTATGAAGCTCATATAACTTCTTCAATAAACCTGGGCCCGGATCGATATAAATCGTTTGCAAAAACAGTTTCAGGCAATCCAGAGAAAGAAACACTTCGGAAGATCGGACTCCTCGTAATTCAGCGAGCGTAATCACATTTCCGCCAAGCTCGGTGTACAAGGCTGTCAACTTCTTAATGTTTTCCGTATTCACCTGACTAAATAAACTTATGCTCTCCTGTGCCAAATATTCAGACACCGGGTTATCGTTCTTGTCGGGATTCTCCTCAATCTCAGCAATTAGTCTCCTTATTTCTCTTTTGACTTCAGTTACTCTGCCCGGTGTTGTTCCATAGTTGATGAACCAATACCCCAGCAAGTCTGACGGAGCATGTCGATTACCTTGAGCTAGTATGATCGTGCGCTTGCTAAGTGAGTGTCTCACTCCCAACTCGTAAAATACATTGGGGTTTCGATCGGTTATATCCGCTAAAACGATTCGAGCGTTTCTCAATTTCTCAATGATGCTCTTAATGAGACTTCCAGTCTTAGGCTTGGCCCTCTCACAAGAGTACCCGGATTCCTCTATAGCTGGTTTGAACACGTTTTCATAAATGTCTGTCCATTGTTCCTCGTTACACGTTGTAGTTGAGGAAAAAGGCATGATGACAAACACATCTTTGTTCTCTTCCATTTGTCTAAACTCCGATTAACTTAGGACGTATTACGTGTGACGCCCACCGAAACTTTTTCGGCCTCCTGCAACATTCTCCGGAAGATGACGTCGAAACCGATTCCTGCAGTAAAAGCGACTAGCGCCACCGACAAAAATTGGATCTTGTCCGTCGCTCTCACCGCTGACGCGTCTGGCTCCAGTAGCTGAGGGGCACCAATCAGCTGAGGAATGAGATACGCGACGCCGACCATTAAGCCCGCTGCTACTCCAAGCATCGAAGCAAGCCGCGGTTCGAGAGTCATCGTGGTAGTGGTCAAGCCCCGTACAAGAGCGCCCGTGGCGCCCGCCGAGACGAGCGTCCCAACCATGCTCACCAGGAACCAACGCGGGGTATCGACGCCGAGCAGGCCCATGCACAGAGTGACCAAGAGAGCCATCAACGCGATTGCAAACCAACCTGTCCCGCGCCTTTGCCCCTTCATGCGCGCGAACTCACGCTCGCGATCACGATCTTGACGAAGGCGATCGGCTTCCTTTAACTGCTGTTCGCGAAGCCATGCGACCAACTGAGCCAAACTCGAACCTTGCGAAGATGGGTACCCGTTGATTCGGGCGGCCAACTCTGTGCGTAGTATCCGCGCCGATCCCGGGTACTTGTCGATGGCCAGTAGAGGCAGTCCGCGGCCTACGGCAACCTGGCCGGCGTTCAGCGTCGACGTACCCCCTGCCATTAGCAGCGCGGCTTGCACGCTGTCACGTGCCGCGAGAGAACGATAGAACGGGGCCTCCCAGTTCGAACCCGGAAAGGGATCCTCGTAAAAGAGCTGGGGATGCGTGTCTTGTTCGTCAAATCTCACCTGCCCGCGCTGAGCTTCCGAGTAGCGCACGTCAATGCAGGGCGCTGATTCGCCGGGAGGTAGTGCTGCTACGAACCCACGCACTACGTGGGGCTCAAGCGATTTGTCGTTCGAGAAGTAAACGACGAGGCCAAACCCAGTTTCGGCAAGTGAGCGGCCAAGCTCCTCCGCGTACTCGCGGGCATCCTGGCCCAACTTCGGATCAGCGTCCAAGTCATAGAAACCACCGACTACAGCCACGCGTGGTCTAGGTTCGTCTGCCATACAGCCCCCTGTCGATAGCAACCCCTCTCGCCCGCCACGTTACTAGCAATATTTTGACCTCGATAAGATCAGGAGGCGGTGTTAGTTCTTCGCTTCCTGTACGAATAAAACGGGCTCGACGTCGCCAATCTCGGTTCTGTTATTGGTTGATGACGTGGTCAGACCCTCTTCATTCTGAGGACCTCCAAGGACGAGTGTAGATGTAAGGACGGAGACCTTCTATGCGAAAGCTCGATGAAAGTCAATGAAAATGCGTTGGTGCGTTGGCGGGGCGGTTATTCTACGAATGCCGAACGTTGTGTCGCACTTATAGCTTAGACTGTTTTACCGACGCTCGTGCCCCAGCGACCGAAGCCGCGGAGTTTCTTGTAGCGGCGACTTAATCTGTCCTCAGTTGAGCAACTGACTGCTTCCGCCAATCGTTCGCTCAACGCAGAATCGAGATAGCGTGCGGTTTGATCGTAGTCGTTGTGGGCGCCGCCTTCGGGTTCGGGGATGATCTTGTCGATGAGGCCCGATTCGTGGAGATGTTGCGCGGTGAGTCGCAGACCTTCCGCTGCGCGATCGGCTTTAGTTGAATCTTTCCAGAGAATCGCCGCGCAACCTTCCGGACTAATTACGGAATAGATCGAATTCTCGAGCATCAGTACCTGATCGCCCACGCCAATCGCCAAGGCTCCGCCAGATCCACCCTCGCCGATGACAGTGACGATGATCGGCACCTTGATCTTCGCCATCTCGCGCAGGTTGTAAGCGATTGCTTCCGCTTGCCCGCGTTCTTCCGCGTCGATCCCCGGATACGCGCCGGGCGTGTCTATGAAAGTAAAGATGGGCCGGCCAAACTTCTCCCCAAGCTTCATCACACGCAACGCCTTTCGATAGCCCTCGGGCTTCGGCATGCCGAAGTTGCGATAACTACGTTGCTTCGTGTCGCGTCCCTTCTGATGGCCCACGACGGCCACCGGCAAGCCATGGAAACGCGCGAGGCCGCACACGATCGCCGGATCTTCAGCGAAACGCTTGTCGCCATGGAGCTCGACGAAATCCTCAAACAGCCGCTCGATCAAATCGAGCGTGTAAGGCCGATCGGCGTGTCGCGCGAGCTGTACACGTTCAAACGCAGACCGCGTTTCAACCGGTTTCGGAGGCGCTTCTTCTTTGTTTTTCTTTCGCATCTCTGGAGAGCTCATCTTAGACTCTTACTCATCTGCGTCTCTTTTTCGAAACTGATAACACATCCGATCTTCTTCAAGGCCTCTTCCAGTTCGTTACATCGCTTCACGCGTAAAGCGTTGTTCGCCTGGATGCGAACGACCAGCCCGTCGTCGGTCCTGGTCTCGATCGCAACATCGGTGTCACCAGGGTTCGTACTCAAGACGCTCAATATGGAATCGTAGAGCGTTGAAATATCTTCCTCCTGCGGCGGCCGCAGGACCATGAACTCGTTCTGCCGCACGGATGCGTCGATGCTTTGCACCTGATCGACGATGATCGTCGGCGGATTGTCTTCACTGAGTTCCAGCCGGCCCATGATTATTGCCGGCAGATCATTTTGCAGCACCGCCGAATGCTTCCGGTAAACCTCGGGCCATAACACGCACTTGGTGCCACCTGCCTCATCTTCCAAACGCAGCAGGGCAAACTTGTCGCCCTTCTTTGTGGTCCTCAATTGGACGTCGGCAATGATACCGCCACAGGTCACCCGAGTTCCGCTCGTCACGTTAGGCAGCTCCGAAGACGGAACGGCTTTCAAGTTCTGAAGCGTCTCGAGGTAGCGCTCGAGTGGGTGACCCGTGATGTAAAACCCAAGCGCCGCTTTCTCGGCGTTCAACATTTCCATCGGCGTCCAGCCGTTAAGCGTTGCCGGGAGTTCGCTGGTGAAATCAACTTCTTCCGCCATCGAGCCGAATAGGCCGGTGCTGGCCCGGATCCGATCACGCTTTGCACCCTCGGCGCGCGCGAACGCGGCATCAATCGAACCATGCAGGCCTCCGCGCCATGCATGTACGGGCCGCCCGTCATTCAGCGAGTCGAAGGCGCCTGCGCTTATCAGACTCTCCAGGACGCGTTTGTTCAAGGTAGCAGAGTCCACGCGCTCGGCAAAATCGAAGAACGAGCGGAATGGACCGGGTCCGCGGGCATCGCAAATCGCTTTAACCGCCGAGTTGCCCAGCCCCTTAATCGCGGTCAGACCATAACGGATCGCGCCGCTTAAAGGGGTAAAACCGGAATTGCTCTCGTTGACGTCCGGCGGAAGCAGGACCACTCTTTGCGCCCTTAACTCCTTCGAGTACTTAAACACCTTAGCCGCGTCCTGGGCCTCGTTCGAGAGCACCGCCGCATAGAAATGCTCCGGATAGTGTGCCTTCAAATACGCGGTCTGAAAAGCGAGATAGGCGTAGGCGACGCTGTGGCTCCGGTTGAATCCGTAATCCGAAAACTGGGCCATCAGCGAGAAGATCTTCTCGGCCTTTTCTCGCTTGATGCCGCGCTCCACGGCACCCGTAATGAACTTCACTTCATGGACGGCCATTTCCTCGCGCTTCTTCTTCCCCATCGCGCGGCGCATGAGGTCGGCTTCGCTAAGTGTGTAGCCCGCAAGCTTCTGCGCGAGCTGCATGATCTGCTCTTGGTAGACAATGATGCCGTAGGTGTTATTGAGAATCTCCTTCATCTCCGGCGTGATGTAGCGAACACTCTTCTTGCCGTGGTGTCGGAGAATGAACTCGTCGACCATGCCGCCGTCGAGAGGGCCAGGACGGTAGAGCGCGTTGAGCGCCGCGAGATCTTCGAGTCCTTTTGGCTTCAGCTTCCGGCAGATCTCCTGCATGCCTGACGACTCAAACTGGAAGACCGCTTCAGTCCTTCCTTCAGCAAAAACCGCTAAAGCTTTAGCATCGTTAAGCGCTATATCGGACCACTTAATCTCTTCCCCAAGCGACTGCTTAATGCTAATTAAGCAGTCATTTATAACAGTTAAAGCGGTAAGCGCTAAGAAATCCATCTTAAGCATGCCGGTCTTTTCGAGATCCGACATGACATATTGGGTAGTGAGTTCTTCCTTCCCTGAGACGGCGATCGGGATCAGTTCCTGGAGCGGCAGCGGCGAAATCACCACACCGGCGGCGTGAACTGACGAGTGACGTGCGCAGCCTTCGAGCCGTTGGGCGATCTCAAGTATTTCCTTAACCTGCGGATTAGTCTCAATTTCCTTGCGGAGTTCAGGTACTTGTTCAAGTGCCTGTCTGATGCTGACATTACGGCCACGAACGGGAGGGGGGATCAGCTTCGCGATTCGCTCAACGTCCGCATAAGGCACTTCGAGCGCGCGGCCGACGTCCTTGATGGCGGCCTTCGAAGCGAGCGTCCCGAACGTGATGATCTGGCAGACGGAGTCGCGGCCGTAGAGATCCGCGACGTGGTTGATGACGTCGCCGCGGCCACGAACACAGAAGTCGATATCGATATCGGGCAGCGAGACGCGGCCTGGGTTAAGGAAACGCTCGAACAGCAGATCGTATTGCAGAGGATCGACGTCCGTGATCTCCAGGCAGTAAGCGACGAGGGACCCTGCCGCGGAACCTCGTCCCGGTCCGACCGGGATCGCATGCTCCTTCGCATAACGAACGAAGTCCCAGACGATGAGGAAGTAACCCGGAAACCCCATCTGCTTGATCATCTGAATCTCGCTCGTCAATCGCGTCTGATAATCCGTGAGCGGTTGTTTCAGTTCCCCGCGCGCCGCGATCGGATCCCAGACCTGTTGGCGCCGGCGTTCAAAACCTTCGCGCACGACCTTC
>DASRPN010000120.1:0-6296 GCA_035646355.1 Pyrinomonadaceae bacterium
GCCATCCGGGATCTCCGCGTTTCGCTTACGGATCGCTGTAATTTCCGCTGCTTTTACTGCCTGCCGCATGGCGAACCGCCCATCGCGCCAAAAGAGAAGATGCTCTCGTACGAAGAGATCGATTACGTTTGCGACATCTTCGTTTCGCTCGGTATCGAAAAGATCAGGCTGACCGGCGGCGAGCCGATGATGCGTCGCGACATCGAAACGATCATTGAAAAACTGGTCAAGCTCAAGCCCAAAGGTCTACAAGATCTCGCACTCACGACCAACGGCTATTTCCTGCCGGACCGTGCGCGCGGTTTAAAGTCCGCGGGGCTCGATCGCGTCACGATTAGTCTCGACAGTTTGAAACGAAACGTGTTCAAAGAGATGACCGGCGTCGACGTGTTGGAAAAGGTGTTGGCGGGAATCGCTGCTGCTAAAGACGCTGGCCTCGAGCCGATCAAAATCAACGCTGTGATCGTCCGCGGTCATAACGAAGACGAGGTCGCCGACTTCGCTGAGTTCGCGCGCGACCACGATGTGAAGATGCGCTTCATCGAGTTTATGCCGTTGGATTCAGGACACGAATGGGATAGCAAAGACGTCGTTTCCGGTAGAGAAATTTACGAGCGGATCAACGACCGCTTCCAGCTGGTGAAACTCGATGTGAAACGAGGATCAGAGACATCGGCCCGTTATCGTTTCGCTGACGGTGCGCCCGGCGAGATCGGAATCATCGCTCCAGTGACGGAGCCGTTCTGCGGTGCGTGTTCACGCATCCGTCTGACTGCCGATGGCCAGATTCGCACGTGTCTCTTCTCGACCGTCGAACATTCATTACGCGACGTCGTTCGCAACGGCGCAACACGCGACGAGATCGTAGAGTTCATCGAATCTGTCGTTTACAAAAAAGAGCCACGCCACTTCATCAACGACCCAGGTTTCGTCGCTCCCTCACGCTCGATGAGTTTTATTGGCGGCTAAAGGGATCGCCCGCATCTGTGTGTCCTCTGCGTCTCTCTGTGGTTGATTTGCTGTTACGGTAGTTTCACCACGGAGACGCAGAGAAGAATCTTCAGATGATGACGTTAACCTCGACGTCGGCGGTAGCGTCGATCTGTTTCACAGCCTGCATGCTCGTTGACAGCGCTCCCTGAATCCACGAATACCATGGCGACAGATGCTCGCCGGCAAAGTAGATTCGTCCATCCGGCGCCGTCGCCTTCGGAATTTCAAGCAACCCGACAAACCCCCACGCGCCACGTGACCATTCATCTTCGGTCCAACACTTCGTCGTGCCCTGTTCGAAGTTTGGACGCAGCCCGGTAAAGATCGAATCGAGTTGCGTCACAGTCTGAGAAATGCGTTCAGTCTCTTTCAGCTTCGTGATTCGTTCGGCTTCACCTGGCCGTGCGTAGCTCATGAGTATTCCGCGTGGTCCAGGCTGGCTCCACGTCGGATGCCACACTTCGATCGCGCCTTTCGTAAAGGCGAAACCGCTGAGACCGTTTGTTTCCCAGAAGCGATTCTTTGTTTGCAGGTAGACGCGCGACACGGCGTCGTACGGAGTTCGCTTAATGAGGTCCTTTTTGCGTGACGAAAGCGCGGGTAATTCTAGTTTACGCAACACCGAGAACGGGATCGTGCAAAGAACCACGTCAGCGGACAGCGCTTGTAGCGAACGGTCTTTCGTAAACTTCACCGTTGCTCGTTTCGCATCCTGTTCGATTCTGACGACCGTAGCGCCGTAATGGATCTTGTTTCCGAGATGTGCGGCGAGAGCTTTCGGCAGTAGATCCATGCCGCCTTTGATCTTGCGCCAGATTTCAGGTCTTTCGCCTAGTTCGCCACCGTAGTTCTGCGTCATCGCAGCGGTGTAGCCTTCGATCGGCACTTCACGACGCTCGCCTTGATCGTAGCGAACCGCTTTCAGGTTAGACGACGGGTAAAACGGTTCGAGCGGCAGATCGAACGCCTTGACGTATTTAAGAGTAAGGTGATGGTTGTCGCGAATGCGAGCGGCGCCGGCTTCGGCGTAGAGTCCGTCAGAGAAGGGTTCACGCAAGGTGAAGACGCGTCCGCCGGGACGCGTGCGTGCTTCGAGAATGGTTACGTTGTGACCGAGTTTGGAAAGCTCATAACCTGCCGCAAGCCCGGCCATTCCAGCGCCCAGGATAAGCACCTTTTTGGCCGGGGCCGTTATAACCAGAGGAGGTGGAACCAGACCAACGCCCGCAACCGCAAGCGCGCTACGCCTCAGAAACTGACGGCGAGTTATTGGCATTTCGATCCGTGTGAAGTCTAGTTCCCTGGGCCCGAATCCCGAGTCGGTCGCGTGTTCGTGTTTGGCCGAGCCGGAGTTGCCGGCGTGTTCTCCTCACGCGGTGGCGGGGGCATCTCGGCGGCCGGTAGTCGCGGCAGCAGTTCGTCACGCATCGCGAGTTGATAGACGGACCACGCGACGATCATCGCATTCTTTTTCACATCGTCTTCCAAAATGCGCTCATACGTATCGAGGTTTGTGTGCCACGTATTCGAGTTGTATTCGATCGGATCCTGGCCCATGCCAATACCCGGCAACCCCGCCTGATTGAACGATGTGTTGTCAGAACCGCCAAGCCGCCGGCTGCGCGACGGTACTGCTCCAACCACGCCATCGTCTTTAAACGGCGCAAGGATCTCGCGCATGATGTTTGCGGCTTCCGGTGGTCCAAAAACGGATGCACCGCGCACGCGACCGGTGCCGGAGTCGATATTGAAGTAACCGCCAAACTTCTCATACCCAGGTTTCTTTCCTTCAAATGAACCGAAGTGTTGTTTGACGTAGGCAATCGATCCGAGCAGTCCCTGCTCTTCACCGCTCCACAGCGCGACGCGAATCGTGCGGCGTGGTTTGACATCGAGCGTTTTCAGGATTCGCGCGGCTTCCATCATGATCGCGCAGCCGATCGCGTTGTCGGTCGCGCCGGTCGCTGCGTGCCACGAGTCGAGGTGCCCGCCGAGCATGATAACTTCGTCGGCTTTGTCGCTGCCGCGAATCTCGCCGATCGTATTGTAAGAAACTGCGCCTTCAGGATAGATGCGGTTGACGATGTTGAATTCCAGGACCACTTGCGTGCCGTCGTTGAGAATACGCGAGATGCGTCCGAAGTCTTCATTACTCATCACGACGGTGGGCACGACCTTAGTCGCGTCGAATGTTCTGTTGTTGAAAGCGCGGATCTGACGAAACTCGCGTCCCGCGTCGTTCACGCGAACCACCGCGCCACTGGATTTCAGAAACGCGTCGAGCTGCTCGTCGATTTGTCTGGCGGAAAGCGGACGCGGTGCGTTCGGGGCGGTCGTGGGCGTGGGCGACGGAGTCGGGAAGGCAAATGGCCGCGGGTTGAGACCGTAACGTTGCGCGGCCTGCTCATCGCTCAAACGCTTCGCCGGCGGATTCAGGTTCACACCGAGAGCTGCCGGCTTTCCAATCAATACGACCCGGTCACGCACCTTGTTTTTCTGGCTAGCGAAGAATGAAGTCAACATGTCCTGCGACGGCCGCTCGGGCAGGATCAGATGATACGCGTCAGCCGTTACGGTTCCTTTCGTGCTCGGTGTCCACGCGAGTGCTTCGCAAACGAGTGGATCTTTCACGGGCGAGATCAGGTGCGCGCTGAGCCGTTCGTTGGCCCAACCCGGATGTTTGAAGTCCCACGGTTCAAGATGCGCATTTTCGAGTCCCCATGCGGTCATCTGCTTTACCGCCCATTCCGCGGCGGCCTTGTGGTTCGGCGAACCGGTCAGGCGCGGGCCGTAGAGGTCGGTGAACATGTGCATGGTCTTCATGATCTGCGAGCGTTCCATCGCTTCCTTGCGGATGCGGGTGAGCATGGCTCCGCTTCCGTTTTGGGCGACGACGGACATCGACAGCAACGAAAGGACGAGCACCCAGGTTAGAGATAGCGTGATGAACCGTTTAAGCATTCGTTTTCTCCGGAAGGCCGATTAGGTTGGGTCCTAGCGGCGAGATTATACTTTCCCTGACACGGATCAGAAAACAATGGGGGAAACGGATGAGTGCAGTAGTGAAATCATCGTTGCCTGGTAACTCGCGCCGAGTTTACGTCGACGGCAAGCTGCCGGGCGTGAGCGTACCGTTCCGGGAAATCACGCAAACACCTTCGCGCAACTTTGACGGCAGTTTGGTCAATAACCCGCCGGTGCGCGTTTACGATACGAGCGGGCCGTGGGGCGACAGCAACGTTCAGTGCGACGTGACGAAAGGTCTGCCCGCGTTGCGAGCGGACTGGATTCGCGCTCGTGGCGAGATCGAAGAGTATGAAGGACGCGAACCAAAACCGATCGACGATGGTTATTTGACCTTTGACGCCGCAAACAGGGCGCGCGTAAAAGACGTCGGTAAACTCGAAGACTTTCCGGCGTTGCGTCGCAAAGTTTTGCGGGCGAAACCGGGCGTGTG
This sequence comes from Pyrinomonadaceae bacterium, assembly GCA_035646355.1. Taxonomy (GTDB): domain Bacteria; phylum Acidobacteriota; class Blastocatellia; order Pyrinomonadales; family Pyrinomonadaceae; genus PSRF01. The sequence goes on from DASRPN010000120.1 coordinate 4,451, forward strand.
CGTGACGCAACTGCATTACGCGCGCCGAGGCATCATCACTCCGGAGATGGAGTTTATTGCGATCCGCGAAAACATGGGTCGCGAGGATGCGTGGTCTGTTTCCGGTGACGCGCCGCGTGATTCGTTGCTGCATCAACACCGCGGCCAGTCATTTGGCGCTGCGATTCCGTCTTATGTAACGCCTGAATTTGTGCGCGATGAAGTAGCGCGCGGACGTGCGATTATTCCTGCGAACATCAATCATCCCGAGTCGGAGCCGATGATCATCGGGCGTAACTTCCTGGTGAAGATCAACGCGAACATCGGAAACTCCGCAGTTGCATCTTCGATCGACGAAGAAGTTGACAAGATGCGCTGGTCCATTCGTTGTGGTTCCGATACTGTGATGGACCTGTCCACGGGCAAAAATATTCATGCTACGCGAGAATGGATCATTCGCAACTCGCCCGTGCCGATTGGAACTGTTCCGATTTACCAGGCGCTCGAAAAAGTTGGCGGCAAAGCTGAGGAACTCACGTGGGAGATCTTTCGCGACACGCTGATCGAACAGGCGGAACAGGGCGTTGACTACTTCACGATTCACGCGGGTGTCCGCCTCGCTTACATTCCTCTGACGGCCCGTCGCACTACGGGAATTGTGAGTCGTGGCGGATCAATCCTCGCGAAGTGGTGCCTGTCCCATCACGAGGAAAGTTTTCTTTACACGCGCTTTGGCGAGATCTGCGAGATCATGGCGGCGTACGACGTTTCGTTCTCGCTGGGTGATGGTTTGCGTCCCGGATCGATTGCCGACGCGAACGACGAAGCGCAATTTGCGGAGCTTGAAACGCTCGGGGAGCTGACGAAGATTGCCTGGGAACAAGATTGCCAGGTAATGATCGAAGGACCGGGGCACGTTCCCATGCATCTCATCAAAGAGAACATGGACAAGCAGCTCGAGACCTGTCACGAAGCTCCTTTCTACACGCTTGGTCCGCTTACAACCGACATCGCACCCGGCTACGATCACATCACTTCGGCGATTGGCGCGGCGATGATTGGGTGGTACGGCACCGCGATGCTTTGTTACGTCACGCCGAAGGAACACCTCGGCTTGCCGAACAAGAAAGACGTAAAAGACGGCGTGATTGCGTACAAACTCGCGGCGCACGCGGCCGATTTGGCGAAGGGCCATCCGGGCGCGCAGTATCGCGACAATGCGTTGTCGAAGGCGCGCTTTGAATTTCGCTGGGAAGACCAGTTCAATCTTTCACTCGATCCGGAAGTCGCGCGTGAGTATCACGACGAGACCCTGCCGCAGGAAGGCGCGAAGCTGGCGCACTTCTGCTCGATGTGTGGTCCACATTTCTGTTCGATGAAGATCACGCAGGACGTCCGCGAGTACGCTGCGCAGAAACAGATCGAAGCCGAGGCGGCGTTGGATGTCGGATTGAAAGAAAAAGCCCGCGAATTTGTGGAAGCGGGCGGCGAGATTTACCAGCGGTAGATCGCAAATCCGTGTTCCTATGTGCGTCACGCCGGCGCAACTAAGCATAGGACACGGATGATTAGTTACTACTTCAGCAGTTCCACTGCCTTCAGTACACGCGCGATGCCGCGGTTGAAGTGCGCTCCCAGAGCGAACAAGCCGAGAACGACGATCGAGTAGCAGCTCACTGTTGAGATTAACAGCAGTAGGTGCAAACGGTTCGATAGATCTGCCATAAGGATAAAGCTCACAATAAATGCGCTCTCAACCAGTCCGGCGCCGATGAATGCCAATTTGAAATTTCGCTCACTGCGGTCGACGCGCGCAATCGCCGCCGCCCTCACCTCGTCAAGATTTACTCTTTGTGCCATCACAAAC
>DASRPN010000121.1:0-88443 GCA_035646355.1 Pyrinomonadaceae bacterium
AATAAAAAAGGAGGGCGGCCCCAAACGGAAGCCGCCCTCAACCCGCATATGGGAAGTCGGGATTAAGTTACACCGCTCTTAGAACACATAGCGCAACTGCAATCGTCCCGAACGTGCGCCGGCGGTGCCCACCGACACGCCCGAATTCAGATCCGGACGGTTGAAGTTCGGGTTCAATACGTCGCCGTCAGCGAATCCGCCCACCTCGAAACGGAAGATCGGCGTATTGAAGACGTTGAAGTAATCAAAGCGTATTTCAAAACGATCGGCTTCCCACGGAGTGAACGGGATCTTGAACGAGCGTTGCAGACTCATATCGAACTGGTGATAAGCCGGAGCGCGCAAGGTGTTACGTCCTGCGATGCCCGTCCGATTAGACGGATCGACCAGGTAGCGCACGTCGTTAAGCGTCACCGGATTGCAGTTGATGTCGAAGAACCCGGTCGCGGTTGCGCCGCATCCCTGATTAGCGGCGAGTGAATTCGCGAAACCAACTGACGTCGCGGGTGCTAACGGATTTGAGATGGACGGGCGATCGTTCGTGGCGCTGAGATCGCCATTCAGATCGATGCCGAATACAAATGGCGAAGACACATTGCCTGACTGGTAACGCCAGATCGTCGCGAACTGGAATCCGCCAGTCACTGACTTCATAAAGCCCGATCCGACTCCGGGAATCTCCCACAGTCCTGACAACGTGAAGATGTGCGGCACATCGAAGTCGGACACGCCGACATCGACACGTCGATCGAATGCATTCGAACCGACGCTGTTACCACCCGTGGTCGCAAAGACCTCGCTATTCGTGTTGTCGATCGTCTTTTGGAACGTGTAAGTCGCGCGATAGAGGAAGTTGTTTCTCAAACTACGCTCGATGCGCATTTGCAGACCGTGATAACGCGAGTCGCCGCCGTTCGTACGCGAGATAACTGATCCGCGCGTAGCAAACAAGCGACCGTTCGCATTCGCAGTGCCGGGTGTGCCCGGATTCAGCTGCTCGTTAATGAACAGTCGCGTTCCGCGCGTACCGACGTAAGCCACGTCCAGAACGTTGTGACCCGGAAGTTCACGTTGGATACCGAAGTTCCAAACGTAGGTCTGCGGGTTTTGGAGATCAGCCGGAATCGTGTTTTGTCCCGCTTGTGGGTTTGCAACCAACGTCGCCGGCAGCGCCGCTTCCGTGAAGTTTGGAATGCCACGACCGCCGATGGTCGCGCCCAGCACTGTCGTGCCCAACGCGTTCGGCGAAGTAGCCGCGATGTTGCTCAGAATGTTGTTGAAGAACACGTCGTAATTGACGGCGAAGCCGCCGCGTATGACGGTCTTGTTGTCGCCGATTACTCGTCGCGCCCAGCCCGAATTGAAGTTCGGTGAGTACGCGAAGCTGATGCGTGGTCCCCAGTTGTTGTTGTCCTGTTGCTGCTCGACGCGCGTTTGCAACGGAGCGTCGAAGCCCGTGAACGCCGGGAACGCTGCGTTGTTTGCAACGGCGCCAAAGCGTTCATAACGCAGACCGAGGTTGAGTGTCAGGTTGGGCCTGATCTTCCATTGGTCGTTGATGAAAAACGCGTAGGTCGTGACATTGGGAAAATCAGTGCCCTCGCCAAATACCTTCGCCGCTGCGCCCGTTCCGACGCCGGAGAACGAATCGACGAAATTACCAAACGTTGGAAAGTCACCGCCGGGGGCAAATGTCAACGTGCCGCGCGTGTTGATCGGCACGAACTGTTTCGCGCGTTGCTTAAGGATATCGGTACCGAATCGCAACGTGTGATTGCCGACCGTGTGCGTCAACGTATCCTGGAATTGGTAGTTGTTGAAAATGCGACCTTGCGGGAAGGACTGCGAAAGTCCGATCGTCGAGATCGTCGTGCCGGAGAAAAGGAACTGTGGTCCACCCGTCGTTAGTTCGACGTCGCGTGGTCCAAAAAATAGATTGAAACGTCCGTAACCGAAGCGTGCTTCGTTTACCGTCCGCGGCGAGAAAACGAACGTGTCGCTGATGAACATGTTCTGCGTCAGCGACGGTACGTCGATTTCAAAACCGGGAAACTGGCTGCCGGCTATGCCCGTTGACGGATCCGGAAACTGGTTGGTGAACAACTGCTTGTTCGCGAGATATCGGAACGAGATGCTGTTCTTGTCGGACGTGGTCCAATCGACCCGCGCGAGATAGTCGTAAGTGTCTATCGGTTGCGAGCTGAATCTGGTTGCGGTGCCGAATTCGATATCGGGACGGCCGCCGCCGAGTGGAACGTTGATAAGGTTAGTCGCGCCACGCAGATCGCCGACGGTCGCAAGATAGCGATCGAGGTTCGGGCTGGCGCCGACCGGGAACAAGGCACGCAATTGATTGATGCCCGCTTGGGTCGGAACCACTGCACGACCGGTAACGCCACCAGCGCGTACAAGATCCCCCTGGAACGTGCCGAAGAAGAACAGCTTGTTCTTGAGCACTGGTCCACCTAGCGAGAAACCAAAAGTGTTTTGACTGAACTGCGGCACTTCCGTCAGTTCCGACTGCGACTTCTGTCCAGGCGTCAACGCATCAAACGCTGAGTTCTGGATGATGTCGTAGGCTGAGCCGTGAAACTGGTTCGAGCCACTTTTTGTGATTACGTTCACAACTGCACCGCCCGCGCGTCCAAACTCCGCGGAATAGTCGCCGCCGAGAACGGTCACTTGCGAATACGCGTCACGAACGGTCGGTTGATACACCTGGCCCGTGATCGAGTTGTCGTTGTTATCGAGACCGTCGATCAGTTGGTTATTACCGCGTGGTCGCAAACCGTTGATCGAAAACTCCGTGCCTTGCACGAAACCGGCAGCGACACCATTCGCGCCACCGACGTCGGCGACGCCCGGAAGTGTGAACACGAGGTTCACTGGGTTGAATCCAAGTACCGGCAAGTCTCTGATTTCGCGCTCACCGAGCGTGTTGACGCGCGTGCCATCCGCACTTTGAATTACAACTTCATTAGCCGCGCTAACGACGACTTGTTCAGTTGGACTTCCGATTTCCAGTTTCACTGGAAGGTTTATCGTCTGCGCTGCATTGACCTCGATCTTGTCGAGCTTTGCAGTCTTGAAACCGGTGGCCGACACTTCGAGCATGTAAGCGCCGGGATCCACCGCGTCAAGACGAAAGTTACCGGAAGCATCGGCGGTGGTGTCGCGCGCGACGCCGGTTGTCAGGTTTGTGATCTTGACTGAGGCATTGGCAATTCCGGCGCCGTTTTGATCTTCGACAACGCCGGTAACAAAGCCCTTACTTGTCTGCGCTGATGCTGAGGCAAACGCGCCCAGCGCCAGAACCACAAGAAGGGTCAATAGAATTTCTAACCTCTTCATATTACGAAACTCCTTTATACCTGCTCCGATCTCTCGGAGACGTTTGCTATCCGAGTTCTCGGAGGCTGTTTGATCGCCTGGGGAGCGAATGAATTGGGTCCACTTCATCGCCGGTATTTGCTCCCAACTTTTGGAGTGCGAGCGAGAGCAACCGCGTTAAGACGAATAGAGAAGGCGCAAGCGACGTGCCCGGGAAGGAGACTATCGGTTCAGGCCCGTCCGTCACCCACACAGTGCGCTTCGTCCCAAGCGTGGTTGATGAATTTGGATTTTTGTTCTTGAGAGATTGGGTGGAATGGATGGCCTATTCAGAACGCGCTGCCGGTTCGTGCCAGACGTTCCAGAGTTTCGTACGTTGTCGAGGGTTTAGATTTTCGGATCTAGCTGAAATGTCTCGGCGATCTGTTGGGCCGCTTCCGCCGGTGGCAGATTCGTGTTGTTTATTTTGATGTAATTTTCTGTGTAGAAGAAGTCGCCGCTTGAGTTGAGTTTATAGTTGACGTCATCGGACAACAGTCTTTCCCGGGCCTTCTCGACATCACGATGTGGCAGCTTCTGAGTTAATCGAAATTCTGATTCGTTGCGCGTCAGCCGCTCGGATTGATCCGCTTCGAGTTCTACGAAAAAAATGTCAGCGCCTTTCCGTCGAAAAATCTCGCACGAATCGTCGATGAACTTCCGCTCGCCTTCTGACTCCAGCGCCCAGACGAACGTGAAAATCAGCCCGGGTAGTTCACTTGACGCAACTTCCTCAAAGACTCGACGGCGAAACTCTGAAACCAATCTGAAAAAGGGTTCTTCTCCAAATTCGAAGAAGTTGAGGACCAGATCGATAGTCATGTGATTGTGAAACAGCCGCAGGCCGGTGAGTTTCGCGAGTTCGTAACCGACGGTCATTTTACCGACCGCCGGTGGTCCAAATATGACGACAAACTTCATGTCGTCTTAAACAGCTTCAGATTGCGAGGAGAAGTGAAACTCTTTGACTTTCAACGCCGGCAGGAGGGCGGAGTTACCACCCTGGCCTTCCGAGCTACCCACGCGTTCCGGTTTGCCAATCATGTCAATGTTGCCTGGCGCGAGGAGTTGTATCACGCTCTGGTTGAAGCGGAAGTTCTTGACCGGATACTGGATCTTGCCTTTTTCGACATACCAGATGCCGTCGCGCGTCAGACCAGTTTGTAATGCCGTGCGCGGATCAACGCCACGAATGTACCAGAAGCGGCCCAGCAGTATTCCACGGTCCATGGACTTGATCATGTCGTCAAGCGACACCGCCGGCGCCGAGCTCTCGATGATGCTGTTCACTGGACCAGGCGTCGGTTCCTTTCCATTTTTCTTGGCCCAGAAGCGCGAGTAGACGAGGTTTTCCAACACACCATTGCGCACGAGATAGAGCTTCTGCGACGGAAGTCCGCCTTGCGCCGACTTCGAGCCGGGCAATTCGGGATGCCACGGATCGCTGTAAACATTCAACCGTTCGTCGAAGATCTTTTCTCCGACTTTCGTCTTTCCGCCGGGTGCGGAAAACGGACTGCGCCCTTCTTCAGCACTGCGCGCGTCGAAGGCGAATGCGATTTGGCCCACCAGATCGACCACGGCCTGCGGTTCGAGTATCGCGGGATAGACGCCGGGCTCCAGCACACGAGGATTACGCGAATCAAGCGCTTTGCGAATCGATTCGCTGGCGACACGAGTGGTGTCGAGCTTCGCGACGTCGAAATGGTTGCGCAGGAAGTAGCCGGAGCTGCCGCCATCGGGCGTGCGCGCTGTCATTCCCAGACTCACCAGGCTCGATCGGTCGTAAATGAAGTTGCCATTCTTCGTCGCTGAAGCTCCAGCCGTACCACGGGCCTGATGAAATCCCGCGCCGACCACTTTCGATTTTTCGCACGCGGCGATCGCGTCGTTGATCGTTTTCGCGCGGCTGGTGAGTGAGATATTTGAAGTCGCTTCGGCGTAGCCGTTGACGGGTTTGTAAGTTTGCGCGCCGAGAGTCGGCATGTACTCACGATCGACGGGCGAGATGCGCGCCAGCTGTTCCGCAAGCGCAACCATCGATTTAAGCGACTCGTCGTCGATCTCGTTCGTCGAAGCCGAGCCACGCTTGCCACCGATCCACACGGTTACTCCGGCGGTGACGTTTTCGCGCGCGCCGCTGGTGCTGAACGCATTCGCAGCGAAGCGAAGATGACCGTAGTTTTCGCTGTTGACGCTGACGACCGCATCGTCCGCTTTCACATAACTCAACAACTTGTCACAGATAGTGCGCGCCTCTTTTTCGGTGAGTAGCATCTCTGATCTCCTCAGTGTCGATTAAGACGTGGCCTTGGCCGCGGTGTTGAGTACGTTGACTTGCCGGAAACGAGCCGGTGGACAACCGTGACTGACAGCGTTCGACTGTCCGGGCTCACCCTTGCCGTCGTTGAAGCTGCCGCCAAGTTCGTACGTGGCTGGTCCACCCAAACCGTCGAGCGAATTCCAGAAGTCGGTGGTGCGCGATTGATATGCAACGTCGCGCAACATCTCGCCTCGTTTGCCGTTTTTGATCTCCCAAAACACCTGGCCGCCAAACTGGAAGTTGTACCGCTGCTGATCGATCGAGTAGCTGCCGTCGCCGTAGATCAAAATGCCTTTTTCAACTCCGGCGATCAGATCGTCGAGCGACTTGTTGTCAGTACCCGGCTCGAGCGAAACATTCGGCATGCGCGGGAAGGAAATACTCCCCCAACTGTCGCTGTGATTGCAGCCGTACGACTTCTTCTGCCCAGTCATCGCCGCGAGATCGCGGGTCGTTTGCCAATCGACGAACAAGCCGTTCCTGATTAAGTGCCAGCGCTGGCTGGGAACGCCTTCGTCGTCCCAACCGACTGTCGCGAGTGCTTTCGACTGAGTGCGATCGGCGACGAAATTGACCATCTTCGACGCGAATTGAAGTTTTCCGATCTTGTCGGGCGTGAGGAAACTAGTGCCGGCATAATTCGCTTCCATCCAAAGCGCGCGATCGAGTTCCGTCGGGTGGCCCACCGACTCGTGAATCGTTAACCACAGATGCGATGGGTGAAGCACCAAATCATATTTTCCCGCCTCAACTGATTTCGCCTTCAACTTCATCACCGCTTCTTCTCCCGCCTGCTGCGCCTCGCGTTTCCAGTCGTGCTTCTCGATGTACTCGTAACCCATTGCCTGTGGGCCACCGAGCGCGCTGCGTGTTTGGAAATCGCCGTTCGCGCGGTTTATGGCGGTCACGGTAAAGTTTGGATTGGCGCGGATGATGTATTGATCGATGCGCGAGCCGTCTGTTGACGCGTAAAACTTCTGCTCGTTCACCCACCCCATTGAAGAGTTCACGAAACCGACGCCCTGCGTCTTCATCGCCGACTCGTTCAGCGAAAGCAGAAACTGAATCTTGTCGTCTATCGAGACTTCGAACGGATCTTTTTCGAAGTCGTTCTTCCAGTTCGCCACCACCTTCGCAACCGGCACCAGTGAAATGCGTTTGCGTTGATAGACCGAGTTGGCGCGCGCAATATCAACCGCCTGCTGCGTGATGCGACGCACGTCTTCCGGCGTCACACTGCGGCTCGAAGCGAAGCCCCACGTGCCTTTGTAGAGCACGCGCACGCCGAACCCGAAATTCTGTCCGCGCGAAACGTTCTGCACCTGGCGTTCGCGCGTATTGATCGACTCGCTGCGATAGCGGTTGATGCGAATGTCGGCGTAAGTGACGCCGAGTTTGCGCGCGGTGCTCAGGGCGACATCGGCGAGCGCATTCTTGTCGACGGCGGCCGCGGCAGCCGCTTCTTCGGCAGCGACACTGTTGATCCAGGAAGGAAGCGCCGGCAGCGACATTGCACCGGCAGCAATCCCAGCCGTCTTGATAAAGTCACGACGAGAGGTGGTCATATCTCGAGCCTCTTGGGATGGATTTGGAAATGGCGGAATGATCTAACTTTTCGCGCCACGAAATGTCAACGCTCAGGTCGTTCTGGTGATAACCACAGGTTCGTGCCAGTGGCTGTAACGTGGGCGCGTTTTCTCAGGTCGCGTACCTTGCATATCGGAGGGACCTCAGATGACGCGTCTAATCCTACGTTTGATGACGGCACTGTTAACGTTCGGTTTCGGAGTGGCGCTTGAACGATTTCTCATTTCGCCGAAGCCTGCTGAAGTGTCAAAAGTCCCGGCCGCCGAGCGTTGCGATCCGAGCCGCATCGAGGTGCGAACGATCTTTGTTCCCGCACCTCCCGCGCCGTCACCATCGCCGCACGCAATTCTCGATTTTGACTGGGCGAAGTTTAATCCCCATGGCGATTACTTCATCTTAGGCAAGACGCCAAAAGAATTGGCTGAGTTTCGTACTCTGCTGATTTCCTGGTATCTGGAGGATGGCAAGTTGCGCGGTCGTGTGTACCTCCAGACCCGCGCCAACAACACGTATGAACTTCACACGCCAACTTTTGCTTTAGTCACCAAACGTCGTCTCTTGATAGTTACTCCTCCGTCATCTGGCAACGGATTTGAATACCGGTTCGACGGCGAGTTTCTTCATCAAAACTTGAATAAGTTCGCGAACAAGTCCAAGGGCGTGCTTCGCGGAACTCTTACGAAAGTCAAAGATGGTCAAAAACTCGTCGAGCGGGTCGTCACTCTGCGCGTAGAACACCATGAAGGCTGTTAACGCATCACTTTCGCCCGACGCAGCATCCAGCCATAGAGCAGGACGATCAACGCAATGAACAGCACGACGCCGAGCCATGGAGCCGGACCGAAGTCAGCCGGAAAGATTCCGAGCGGAGCATCGTTTGACAGACCGACGATCAGGCCCGCATTGAGCACTCCCCACAGGCTCTCGCCCACGATCAAACCCGATGCGACGAGCGTCCCCAGACGCTCAGCACGTTCCGGATTCGGTGAGTTTCGCGTTTTGCGGTTGTACCAGTAAGACAACACTGCGCCAATCACGACAGCGAACGTCGCCGACATTGGCAAGTAGATACCAATGCCGACAGCCAGCGGCGGAATGCGCAGCTTGCCCAACACCCCAAGCAACGTATCCAGCAATATCAATCCCACGCCGACGACCGCGCCGATGCCAATCATGGTCCATTCCAGATTGCCACCGATTACGCCTTGCGCCAGTGCGGAGATCAAAGTTGCTTGCGGCGCGGGCAACGGGTTTTCTGCTACCACGTTCAGGTTCGGCGCCCCCGCAAATCCATACGCCGTCGCAAGCAAATTCAGCACAAACGGGATCACAGCCGCTCCGGCAGCGACGCCCACGATGAGCGCGATCTGCTGTCGCATCGGCGACGCTCCGACTAGTTGCCCCGTCTTTAAGTCCTGCAAGTTGTCATTTGAAATCGTCGCACATGCGAACACGATCGCGGTCACAAACAACGCAAACGCGACGAGCGCCGTCCGCGTTTCAGCCGACGGAGGCACGACCATGATCAGCAACGACGCGCACACCACAATCGATAAAATACCAACACCCGAAATCGGACTATTCGACGCGCCGATGAGTCCTGCCATGTAACCGCAGATGCCCGCGATCAAAAACCCGACGATCAGTACGAACGGCACGGCAACCAACGTAACGCTCAAAGCGTATGGCCTGAGCACGGATGAAGTGGCGAACGAATATGCCAGCCAACCGCTCACGATCAAACACGCGACCGTGAGTACGAGAATCCACTGCGGCGACAGATCGCGATCGCGATCATCACTAATTGCACTAGCGCGCGAGGCCGCGAGCGTGGTCACGAGTCCTCCGACAACCGGCTTCGCCAAACGCGCCAACGTGTAGATCGCAGCGACTGCGATCGCTCCAGCGCCGATGAATCGCACCTGAGTCCGCCAAATCCCAATCGTGTGCGCATCGAGATCGACGCCCGCGGCTGCGGGTGTAATCGATGTAAGCCAAGGAACAGCAATACCCCAGGCGATAATTAAGCCGGTAAGCATTGCCATACCGACTGACAAGCCGACGAGGTGGCCCGCGCCGAGTAGCGCAAGCGACCACGCGAAGTCGTATCCCGTGGAGGCTGCGGCGCCAATGCGAAAGAACCCACCGAACGAACCGGCAGCAACACGCGTTGCAGTCACAACTGCGAGGCCCGCAGAAGCGGCCGCTCCAAGAACCACAGCGATCAGTCCTTCTCGCGCTTCGCCCGTTTCGTCTTTCGTTTCACCACGCGTGCCCGATCCGACTTTCAAAACCTCCGCTGCCGCGACGCCTTCCGGATACGGCAAATCGGAGTTGGTCACCAGCGCGCGGCGCAGTGGGATCGTGAACACCACACCGAGTACACCTCCCGTAAGACAGATCAGAAACGACTGCCAGAATGGAAAGCCGGTCCACCAGCCGACGATCACGAGTCCAGGCAGAACGAAGATGATCGCGGAGAGTGTTCCGGCTGCGGAGGCGACAGTTTGGACGATGTTGTTCTCGAGGATCGACGAGTCTTTTACAAGGCTCAGAATGGCCATCGAGATCACCGCGGCAGGAATCGACGATGCGAACGTGAGGCCGACCTTCAGGCCCAGGTAAACGTTGGCTGCTGTAAAGACCGTCGTAATGAGCGCGCCAAGAATGAGGCCGCGCACAGTGAGTTCTTTAGGTTTCATAGAAGAATCCTCGTACCCGCAGTCGGCTTTGCGTAAAAAGTCTCTCGCTGGATTGCTTCTCTGTGCAAATCTCTGTGCTCTTTGCGACTCTGTGGTTATTTTCCTGAGCAAATCATTAACCACGAAGGCTCAGAGAGCACACAGAAAACGTGTTACATCTTTAGGGCAAAGCAACCCGCAGTCGAAATTTGACTCACATTACTGCTTGCGTTTCTGTAACCAGATGAAAACAGCGCCACCCATCAAAACAGCGACCAGGATGCCTATTAATCCTCCACTCATCGTTGTTCTCCTCTCGAGATCGTGTTGCGCATAACGGTGATTTTCACCGCCGACGGATACTGCTTCGAGTGATGGACCGCGTTGCGCGCGATCACGCCCTTTGACTCGTCGTAGTTTTTGCCGCCAGTGTTGAGATTTCGATCGAAGCGGGGGAAGTTGCTGCTCGAAATTTCAATTCGAATCCGATGTCCGGCGGCGAAGAAGTTGCTCGTCGTCAGCGGCGACAGCGTGACCTTGTAAACCTTGCCTGACTGCATCCAGACGTTCGGCTTGTCGTAACCGTCGCGATAGCGCATCCGCTGAATCGTTTCGTCGAGATTGTAAGCGCGGCCGTCGGGGTAAACGTCGAGCAGCTTCACCGTGAAGTCAGTGTCCTTCGCATCGGACGAAACGTAGAGCGTGACCTCGATTGGACCACTAACTTCAACGCCTTCCCGGAGCGGTTCGGTGCTGTAAACGAGAACATCGGGACGCGACTCGTTCTGACGCTGATCGAAGGCGCCCGCCGTGATCGCGTTGCCGGTGCAACAAACATTGCCGCCAACCGAGGGCACCGGATTCGTCGGATCGTATTCAAACCGGTCCGGGTTATCCGCAGCCGGCGAAACTTCAACGAGCGCACCGTCGCCGTTCAGCGTGTTTGCCTTCCCCGCACTCGACAGGAACAACGTCATTTGTTGGGCGCCACGCGGCGGCCACGTGTCAGACGTTTGCCACTTGTTGAGGCCCATCGTGTAGTAACGAACACGCGGCATCTTTTCGAGAATTCCGTTGTTCTCGCCTTTTAGAAAATGATCAAACCAACCGTACGTGAGCTCGTCGTAGTTCAAACGCGCGTCGCCGACACTGCGCTCGCCGACGACTGTGTTTTCAGTGGCACGTCGAAATCCGCAGTGAAGTGTCGGTGCGATGATCGCGTACTGCTGATTCGCCACCGCCGGCGAGGCGTTTTTGCGAACGTGATTGTAGGCAGCGAGGTTTGGACCAATCGAAACGTCGTACCACGACATGAACCAGAAGCCCGGGATGTTGATCTTCATATTGTCGTGCCACAGCCCGCCCTTGTACCACGCTCGATCGTTCGGCTCGCGCTCGACCATCGCGCCGCCCGTGGGGACCGGCATGCGATCGGCAAAGATGCCGTTTGGACCACCGGCGGCTTTCATGATGTCCTTGATGGGCAGGTGTCGAAGAGCTTTCGACCAGTCGACCTGTGGCAACTGCGGAGCCAGGTCAAACGCGCGCGCCGCGCGAACCAGTTCCTCCTGCGACGCGCTTGGCGAGAACATTGGGCGCACCTGGTTTTGCTGACTGTAAAGCCACGCGATGAACAACATCTGCACCGCGCCGCCGCGATACCAGTTTCCCTGTTCGTACCAACCGTCCACTCGCCCGACACCGGCGCCATAACCTTGCGCAATCATCGTCGTAAACGCCGGATGCCCTTGCGCTGCGACAGCCATTTGCCATTCAGCCGTTGACGAGCAGCCGATAGTGCCGACCTTTCCATTGGACCATGACTGTTTTGAAATCCAGGCGAGTTCGTCGACGCCATCGGTCAACGGTGGTCCAAGAATGTCGTAGTTTCCTTCGGAGAAGAACCGGCCGCGCTCGTTCATCGTGACATGCGCGTAGCCGCGTTTAACGGCCTCGAGCTCGCTCGAGAGATCTCGTGGTGCACCGTTGCGGACGTCCCAGTAGTTGAAGTTGTAGGGCGTGCGAGAGAAGATCGCCGGATATTTTTTGGACGTGTCTTTGGGCCGGTAGACGTCGGTGGCGATACGCGTTCCGTCGCGCATCGGGATCATCATCTTGCGTTCGACGATGGCGATTGACTGTAACTCGGCCTCGATGGCGCCTCGCCGCTCGAGGTCCTCCGGCGTTGCTGGTCGGCGCTGTGAATGAACGCTTTCGTTTCCCGCGATCAGAACGGCAAGACAGAACGCGAGTAGAGCAAGGGCGAAGGTCCAGAAGGACTTCTTTTGCATGGTGGTGCTCCTCGAGAAGAAATGCGTCTGGGACTATAGATCGCTACCGCTTGTTTTTTCCGTTTATTTTACTTTTTTCGCGCCTTTAATTTTTTCCCTAAAAGTTGGCCCAACCCGGGCGCCGTGCGTTCGGGCTCCTTCATGTCCAACCCCATCATGCCCTCCCACAACACATGCAACCCGGCATCGTCCTTAATTGTCAGATACCCGGTACCGAAGCCAACCCAGCGCGGGTCGCTGCCGTCGCGTCCCATAAATGCCGGCAGATGAAAGAACGAATCATCCTTCCCCCAAATGACGGTTAAAGAAACGTCTGCTTGCGCCATGTCATCAACGATTTCGACTCGACCGTGCTTTTTCGACTCGTACTTATTCCATTCTTCCACCCACTTGAGCAAACCTTTGTCCAGATTTTCCGGCTCAAGCGCTAGGTATAACTTAAATGGATCTGTAGACGGCAGATCTCGCGACTTAGCGTCCACAATCGGAATGGAGGGTTCGACCTTCAGCGTCTCACGCATCCGCGTGTACTCATCGCGACCCAGAAACTGGACCCGGTTGACGACGTTTACTTTCGTTCTTTGCCCTGCGACAGCTTGCGTCTTCGACTTGTAAAACAATCTGACTCGCAGCCCCGGCTTTAGCTCAGATACTTTTAATTCACGTGAGGTGCCGTCTTTCAACTTAACCTGGTAGCCGTCCTCGAGAACGCCGACGAACGTTTCCGTTTTCTTATCCGGATTAACGAGCTTTATCTCGCGAGTCGCTTCATCCGAAGACTCTACGAGGCCCTTCCACGAATCGCCCATAATCGTCTTTGCCTTCTGCGCGTACGCACACGATGCGCCGAGTAGCAGAACACAGACAACACGGATTGCGAGCGTTCTCTTAAGCATTCATCCTCTGAATGATCGCGTCGGCAAACTCTGCGGTCTTGGCAGTGCCGCCGATGTCGCGCGTGCGCACTTTGCCATCTTCGAACACCGCGAACAACGCGTTTTCAATTCTCGCAGCCGCGTCGCGCTCGCCGAGGTGTCGCAGCATCATGATGCTCGATTGCAACAGCGCAGTCGGGTTTGCGATGCCCTGTCCGGCGATGTCGGGCGCCGACCCGTGCACCGCTTCAAACACCGCACCCTTCTCGCCGATGTTCGCTCCGGGAACAAGTCCCAATCCACCAACGAGCCCCGCGCAAAGATCGGAAACGATGTCGCCGTAAAGATTCTCGAGCAACATGATGTCAAACTGCTCGGGTCGCATCACCAGTTGCATACACGCATTGTCGACGATCTTGTCGTCAGCGATGATCTCGGGATAGTCCTGGCTCACTTTGCGGAAACATTCTAGAAACAGACCATCGGAAAGTTTCATGATGTTTGCTTTGTGGACCGCGGTGATTTTTTTTCGACCTTCAAGCGTCGCATATTCGAATGCGAAACGCGCTATTCGCGTCGAGGCCTTCTCCGTAATGATTTTTATACTCTCAACCACACCCGGAACAACGACGTGCTCCAAACCGGCATACAGACTCTCCGTGTTCTCACGCACAACGACGAGGTCCAGCTCCGGATAGCGGCAGGGCACATTCGGCAGTGCGCGCACCGGACGCAAGTTCGCGTAAAGATCGAGCGTCTTCCGGAGTCCGACGTTGACAGACGTGAAGCCTTTGCCGACGGGAGTGGTGATTGGTCCCTTTAAAGCGACCTTGTTGCGCAGTATTGAATCGAGCAAATCCTGCGGCAGGGTCTCGCCGAATTTTTCGAGCGCCTGCGCGCCTGCGTAATGCGTTTCCCATTGGATATCAACGCCCGAAGCTTCGATGATTCGGACTACGTTTGAAGCGACTTCGGGGCCGATGCCGTCGCCCGGAATCAGTGTGATACGATGCATTTGCGGTCTCAGTTAGAAGGTTTCAGAGTTTGAATCTTAGCGTGTAAATGGTTCAAAAAGAAATTGATTCTGTCAAACACACAGCTGACGTCGTCGTAATCGGCGGCGGCGTGATTGGTCTGACGATCGCTCGCGCGCTCGCCCGCAGCGGCGCCGGCGACATCTGTTTGATAGAACGCAACGGTCTTGGGCACGAAGCTTCGTTTGCAGCCGCCGGCATGCTCGCGCCGCAAGCGGAAGCAAATTCACAGGACGATTTCTTCCGCCTCGCGTGCCGCAGCCGGGATCTCTACGCAAACTTCGCCGCCTCGCTACACGAGGAAACCGGAATCGATATCGAGCTCGACACCACCGGCACGCTTTATCTCGCACTCACGTACCACGATCTCGTCGACATTGAAAAGCGGTACGAATGGCAAACGGCCGCAGGACTTGCGGTCGAGAAGCTGACCCCATTGCAAACGCTCGAGTTGGAACACTGCATCAACGCGAACGTGCTGGGTGCACTGCGTTTTCCACTCGACGTGCAGGTCGAGAATCGACGACTGCTGAGCGCGTTGACGAACAGCGTGGCGAAACTCGGCGTGTCGACACTTACCGGCTGTAGCGTCGAGTCGGTAAGAATCGAAAAAGATCGAGTGACCGGCGTCGTCACTTCGCGAGGCGTTATCAGTTGTCCCACGGCGGTTGTTGCGGCCGGAACATGGTCGAGCTTCATCGGATTTTCTTCAGCGTCAGAAAAACCGTCGCTGGTAATCGAACCAGTTCGTGGACAGATGATCAGTTTCGACGCTCGCCCGCAGGTTACTCGCCACGTGATTTATAGCCCGCGTGGATACATCGTTCCACGCCAGGACGGTCGCCTGCTCGCAGGCTCGACCAGCGAACGCGCCGGGTTCGCGAAGCAAGTGACGGCCGGCGGAATCAGCTCAATCCTCCAAAATGCGCTCGAAATTTCCCCCTCAGTAGCAGCTTTGCCAATCACCGACACGTGGGCCGGACTGCGCCCGCGTGCTCCTGACAGTTTGCCTGTGTTGGGGCCTTGTGTTGAAATTGGCGGGCTGTTTTATGCAACGGGACACTACCGAAACGGAATCCTACTCGCTCCCGTTACTGGTGAGTTGATTACCGAAGCGGTCGTCGCAGGCGTCACTTCTCCATTGCTGGGACCTTTTAGCCCAAGTCGCTTCGACATGGTGCGCGCCTAAACTGCAACCACAAAAGGCACAAAAGAAGACGCAAAAAGGCACATAGATGATTCTCAGGCTTACAGCCGTCGTCTTTCTTTCAATCGCGTTGCCGGCGTCTGCTTTCGCGCAGGCGTTGAACACGACTGACGACCCGGCGGCGAAACCTGATACTCGCACCGCGCAAGCCCTGTTCGAAGACGCAAACGGATACCTCGGCCGGCGTTACCAGGAATTCAACAAACAGAACCTGCCCTACGATCCGAAGGTAGAACAAAAGACCAAGGCAGAACAACTGGAACTCGCGATCCGAAACGCGAACATCCTTCGCGCGCGCGGTCCACTCGCCGGCGACGATCTTTACTACCTCGGCATGTTGTATCACCTCGCTTCAGACGGTGACGAAGCGCTGAAGGCGATGCAGCTTGTATTAAAAAACAACCTTGATGGCGCAAAGGCGCAGGCCGCGCGAAACGTCGTGGTGCTTTACTCGGTCAAGAAGGGCCGCCTGCCGGAGGCGGTTTCCGCGGTCGCCGATTACGCGAGGCACGAACCGCAAATCTCCGGCGATCGATATCGCATGGAGTTTCTGATTGCCGATGGGTACCTGCGAGCGAAGAACTACGAGTCGGTAAGAACGCACGCTCTGGAGATGTTGACGGCCGCCAGAAAATTCGCCACGACGAACAAATCAGAAACGTTTACGCGCGACGACATGCTGGTCAAATCAGTCTTGCTACTGTCCGATGCGTACGTCAAAACCGGGAAAAAAGACGAGGCCATCCAGGTGCTACAGGATCTGCGGCGTCAGTCGCTTTCCCTGCCTTCCGCAAATCTGTATAAACACATGACGAGGCGGTTGGTTATGATCCAGCCGGAACTGGATCCGCTGGAGATCTTTAAAGAGTCGCGCGCGCCCATGACGCCGCCGGAGATCGTCGTCGCCGAATGGATCGATCAGTCGGCGATCAAACTGTCTGATCTTCGTGGCAAGATCGTGTTGCTTGACTTTTGGGCGCACTGGTGTGGACCATGCCGGTTCACGCTCCCGAAGTTCTCGAGTTGGCACGACACGTACAAGGACAAGGGACTCGTCGTGCTGGGTCTGACCAAGTACTACGGTCACGCCGAGGGAGAGCCGCTGCCGCGCAAAGAAGAATTGACCTACCTTCGTAACTTTAAAAAGCGAAACCGTTTACCGTACGGTGTTCTGGTAGGCGATTCAACGGTTAATGATTTGAACTACGGTGTGAATTCGATCCCGACAACGTTTCTGCTCGATCGCAAAGGGCACATTCGTTTCATCTCCATCGGGGCCGACGACGAGGAACTCGAAGCTTTGGAGAATTGGGTCAAGATTCTCGTTAACGAGCGTTGATTGTTATGGAAGACCAGGGAATTACTTTATTTCGTATCGGAATCTCTTTTGCCGCCGGCATACTCTCGTTTCTCTCGCCGTGTGTGTTGCCGCTCGTGCCCGGCTACATCTCTTTGATCTCAGGAGTCAGTATCGACTCACTGAAAGAAGGAGCAAGCAGCCGCCGCTCGGTCATTCTCAACTCGCTCGCGTTCAACGCAGGACTATCGGTGATTTTTGTTCTGCTCGGAACGACGGCCGGTCTTGTCGGCAGCGCGATCACAAACAATCCCTGGGTACGCATCATCGGTGGTCTAGTGATCATCGCTTTCGGTCTGCAACTGATTGGACTGCTGAAGATCACCGCGCTTTATAAAGACACGCGCAAGTTTTCCGACGCCAAACCGCGCGGCATGCTCGGCTCAGCGGCACTCGGAATGGCTTTCGCCGCGGGTTGGACGCCGTGTATTGGACCAATCCTCGGCGGCATCATTGGTTTGGCCGCGACAAGTGGTGGCTGGCGCAGTGGACTGATCCTTTCTGCATTCTATTCATTAGGACTTGCAGTTCCGTTTCTGTTGACTGGTTTGGGCATTAATCAGTTTCTCAATTTTTACAAAAGCTTTCGCCAGCACCTGCACAAAGTAGAGGTGCTTTCCGGCATCATCCTGATTCTGGTGGGCGTGTTGGTGATGAGCGGAAAGTCAACTTTGCTCACCAGCTCTCGGATCGCAGCGTGGCTGCCAAACTGGGAAGGCAAACTGGATCTCGGAACAGCTCCGGCAGCGGCTCCGTCGGCGGCGAATACGACCTTTGCGCCGGCACCCGACGTCGAGTTTCAAACACTTGGCGGTCAGCCGTTTCGTCTCAACGATGTTAAAGGGCGGGTCGTCCTGCTGAACTTCTGGGCCACGTGGTGTATTCCATGCCGCGAAGAGATTCCCGAGCTGAACGCGCTCCAGCGCGAACTTGAAGCGCAGGGTTTGAAAGTTATCGGCGCCTCGACGGAAGACAGCGCCGAGGGCGTGAATGATTATCAACAGTCAGTGGCGAAGTTTGAGTATGAGGTTTTGTTGGGCGGTGACGATGCGAAAGCAAGACTCGAGCATCCACAACTTCCGACAACGTACCTCATCGACAGACAAGGGCGCATTCGTCAAAAGATCATCGGCGCGCGCAACAAAGCCGGGTGGGAAGCGGTCGTCAAACCGCTGCTTGATGAAGCGCCGGCCACCGCAAGCGCCCGTTAGGTCAGGCAGTGGTCCGTTGTCAGTGGTCAGTGGTCAGTGGTCATGGTGCAACTAAACGACAACTGACCCTACTGACAACGGACCACTGACAGGTTCAGTCAGGAGCAATATCATGAAGAAGCTATTTTTCGTTTGGATTCTCACTCTCGTCGCATTGCCGCTCGCGGTGCACGCGCAGGGCAGTCACGAATACTCGCCACTCGTCGAGAAGACCGTCAACTATAAAAACTGGAGTCTCCCGAACCTCCAGACCGAAAAGAACGAAGACCTTCGATCACTGATAAAGGACAAGAAGCTTGTAATGATCGTCTACTTCGCTCCGTGGTGTGGAAACTGGAAAAACGAAGCACCGGTTGCTTTGAAACTTTACGAGAAGTACAAAGACCAGGGCTTTCAGGTGATCGGCGTCAGCGAGTACGCCCCACGCGATGAGGTGAAGAGCTTCTTTGGCGAGACTGGGCCACCGTTTCCGGTGGTCATCGAATCAGAATCGCGTTACGACAAGATGAAAACGCCGCATTACGGTTATCGGCAACTCACCGCGGACAATCGTAACTGGGGTTCACCGTGGAACATCTTTCTCGAGCCTGCAAAAATAAACCCGACGGGCGACGTGCTTACCGAAAAGGCGTGGGTCGTTAACGGTGAGCTGATCGAAGAGGAAGTCGACAAGTTCATCGCATTGAAAGTTCAAGCTCCTTCCACAGAGAAAACAACTCCGAACTGATCTGTGGCTCACTTGTCCTGCATGAAACTTCGCGTCCTTTATCACGGTCATTGCTTCGACGGAGTAGCGTCGGCCGCAACGTTCACGCGGTTCTACGAAGAACGGATCAATCCCAACGCAGAGGTCAACTACACTGGATTGCTGCATCGTCCCGGCAATCTGTTTGACCTCGACATGTTTGACTCCGAAGAGAACGCGATTGTCGATTTCAAATATGCGGCGTCGGAAAGACTGACGTGGTGGTTCGACCATCACGAGTCGGCGTTTCTGACGCCTGAGGATGAAGCGCATTTTCGTGCGGATACGTCGGGGCGGAAGTTCCTCGATCCGACGAGAAAATCGTGCACTGAGTTTATTGCTGACGTTGCGCACGAACGGTTCGGGTTCGATGTTGCGCCAATCGAGTCGCTCGTGCGCTGGGCGCATGTGATCGACGGCGCGCTTTATGAATCACCGGCGCAGTGCGTTGAGTTGAAGGAACCGGCGTTGCAGTTGATGCAGGTGATTGAAGCCGACCCGGACGATCGCTTTATCGAACAGATCATTCGCGATCTCACCGTAAGGTCGCTTGAAAGTGTGGCAACTGGCGCGGAGGTGCAGCGTCGATTTCAACCGATACTCGAGCAACACCTTGAGACGCTCGAAGCGGTGAGGCGAAAAGCGACGTGCGCCAATGCTGTCGTGCAGTTTGATCTGGTTGACGAGGGTTACGAAGGATTCAACAAGTTTATCCCGTACTACTTGTTTCCCGAGACGACGTATTCAGTCGCGCTGACCCGTGGACCGCAACGCACGAAGATCTCGGTCGGTTCAAATCCGTGGGCGCCCAAGCCCCGCACTCACAACATTGCAAAGATTTGCGAGCGATACGGTGGTGGTGGACACGCTGTGGTGGGAGCCGTTTCGTTCAAACCTGACGAAGTCGAGAAAGCGCGCCAGGCTGTTCGCGAGATCGTTGCGGAACTCTCGTCTTGAACACGAATTACCGGGCCATTAACTCTTCAATCTCTTCAGCCTGCTTCGGAACTTTGTTAGTTAAAACTCGTGGTCCATTGTTCGTGCATAGCACATCGTCTTCGATGCGCACGCCGATTCCGAGGTATTGTTCCGGAACGTCCTTTGTGTTAGGCGAGATGTAGAGTCCGGGCTCGACGGTCATCACCACACCGGGCTCGAGCGGGCGTGAATCCTCACCGAAGTAGTATCGACCAACGTCGTGAACGTCGATACCAATCATGTGACCCAGCCCGTGCATGTAAAACTGCTCATGCTTCTTTTCCTTGATCAACTCCTCCGCATTCCCTTTTAACAATCCAAGCTCGACCATACCTTCAGTCAACATCTCGATCGAATGCTGCTTCAACTGATCGTGCGTGACACCCGGACGGACCATCTCGACACACGACATCTGCGTCTTTAAAACCAGGTCGTAGATCTCACGCTGAGCCTTCGTGTAACGACCGTTGATCGGAAACGTGCGCGTGATATCTGAAGCGTAACCCTTGTACTCAGCGCCGGCATCGATAAGCAATAGATCGCCGTCGCGAAGCTCAGCGTCGTTGTTGATGTAGTGAAGCACCGTCGCATTTGGACCACCACCCACGATCGACGTGTAAGCAGGACCCGCAGCGCCACGCCGGCGAAAGATCTGTTCGATCAGCGCCTCAATCTGGTACTCCTGCATGCCGGGCCGTGCTGCTTTCATCGCTTCGACGTGCGCTTCGGCAGCAATGTCCGCCGCGGTCTGCATGATCTCGATCTCTTCCGGACTCTTCACCACTCGCATCTCGTGAATGATCGACGCCGGGTCGACAATCGTTTGCGGCGGATGAATCGGCTTGCGGTTCACACCTCGCATCGCCGCGATCTCGCGAACGATCGCGTCGTCGAGTTCGCGATTGACGCCGAGCCGGTAATAAAGAATATCCATGTCGCTCAGTATCTCGCGCAGCTTGCTGTTGAATTCAGCGATCGGAAACGCTGCCTGCGCGCCAAATTCGCTTACCGCGCCCTCGACACCGGCGCGCCGTCCGTCCCAAATCTCTCGTTCCGGATCGCGCGGCCGAACAAACAACGAATATTTATTTGTTTCAGCAGGTTTGACTACGGCAATGGCGTCTGGTTCTTCGAAGCCGGTCAGGTAAAAGAAGTCGGAATCCTGACGAAAACGATAATTGGTGTCGTTGGACCGCGTGGCTTCGCGCGCGCCGGGAATAATGGCTACCGATTTCGGCGCCATGCGCCGCATAAACTCTTCAAGATGCCGTTTTGTCATGCGCGGCATTGTACCTGAACCACTGATTTAATAGATAATCAGGGGGCTGAAACACTGATGAGCACGCAAACGCTTCCAGCAGAACAAACGCGACTGATAATTTCACGCGATCCCGCGACCGGCGAAGAGACTGGGCGCACGGCGCTGATGAATGCGGATGACGTCGTTGCTTCCGTTCAATTTGCGCGCACGGCGCACCCAGCCTGGGCGGCACTTTCGTACGACGAGCGCGCCCGTTACGTTTTGCGTGCGCGTGAACTCGTCCTGGCCCAGATTGAAGAGATCTCAAGTCTCATCTCACGCGAAACCGGCAAGCCGCCAGTTGAAGCGATCTCGATGGAGATCGTTCCGACTCTCGATTTGATGAATTACTTCGCGCGCAACACTGAGTCGTTGTTGAAACGACAGAAGATCGACATCGGCCAGTATGGGTTGATGGGCCGGTCGTCGTACATCTTTTACAAACCGCTTGGAGTTGTCGGGATCATCTCGCCGTGGAACTTTCCCTGGGCCACCCCACTCGACGAAATCGTAATGGCGCTAATGGCCGGCAATGCAGTCGTGCTGAAGCCGAGTGAATTGACGTCGCTTACGGCTCTCAAGATCGGCGCAATTTTCAAAGAAGCTCAACTGCCGCGAGGCGTGTTGGAGATCGTCACCGGCGATGGTTCGACTGGCGCCGCTTTGGTCGAAGCTGGCGTAGACAAGATCATGTTTACCGGCAGTGTCGCGACGGGCAAGCGCGTCGCCGAAGCCGCGGCAAAGCGTTTGATTCCGGTGGTGCTCGAACTCGGCGGCAAGGATCCGATGATCGTCCTGGAAGATGCGAAACTCGAGAACGCCGCGCGGGCAGCGATCTGGGGTGCGTTCTGCAACTCGGGCCAGGCGTGCGCGTCGATCGAACGCTGCTACGTGCATGAATCGATCGCGAAGCAGTTTATCGATCTCGTAGTGAAAGAGACGCGCGCGTTGCGACAAGGGCAGCCGACGGCTGAAGGCATCGACATCGGAGCGATGACGAACGAGCGACAGTTAAAGATCGTCGAGAGTCATGTCAGCGATGCTGTTAAGAAAGGCGCGCGAGTGGAAACGGGTGGCAGTCGTGTGAACGGCAGCCGGGGTTGGTTTCATCAGCCGACGGTCGTGACGGATGTGGACCATTCGATGGAGATCATGACTGAAGAAACATTTGGTCCAACCCTGCCAATCATGACGTTCAAGACGGACGACGAAGCAGTCGCGCTGGCAAACGACAGTATCTACGGCCTGACCGCTGCAGTATTCACGAGCGACATCCAGCGCGGCCGCGACCTGGCTGAACGAATCGACGCCGGAACGGTGATGGTTAATGAAGTGGTCTACACGCATGCCGTCGCGCAAACGCCGTGGGGAGGTGTGAAACAGAGCGGTTATGGCCGGACGCACGGCCGTTTGGGACTGCTCGAAATGGTCACGCATCAGCACATTCACGCGAACGCTATCCCCCGGCTCCCGGACGTCTGGTGGTTTCGCTACACAAAAGAGGCCGGAAAGCTGTTTCGCGGCTTCGCCCGGCGTTTCACCACCGGATCCGTGTTGTCCGCGTCGCCTCTTCTGCCACAGATAATTCGCCGCTTGTTCGAACGCCGCGACTAGGCCGCTCAACGGTTTGGCGATAGTACTTGGCCGGTGCTATACTCCCTCGCCATTTCCCAGCATTACTAATTCCTCTCTCTGGGAGGTTCTGCGTACAGCTTGATAGTTAAGGTCGGCCGTAGTTTACTTACTCCCAACTACTACAGCAGTTCGTATCCCACTAGCCCTGAACTCTGGAGGATGTCCGTGAAAAAGATTGCCTTACTAATGATACTGATCCTTTGTGTGACCGGCTGTTTGCCCCTCGCCGCTCAAGGCCAGAGCGATGTGGCCGAACAGCGTCGCGCCGAGATCAGCCACCCCGTCCATTTTGATAAGACCGCCAAACCGCTGCGCGAGATGTTCGACACCGGCGAACCCGCAAAACCTGCACGCGGCGGCAGAGATTTCGAACCCGGTAAACCAGGCCGCGTCGAAAACACGCACAAGACTTTTGAGGATCCACTGGCCGCGCGAGGGGCCGGTGCGATCGGAACTCTAACCGATATCAAAGCTTCCACAGTGGGCACGCCCGTCGATCCGTCGTTGCGCGTTGCTCCCCCTGACACCACCGGCGACATCGGCCCCAATCACTACGTGCAGTGGGTGAATCTCCGGTATTCGATCTACACGCTAACCCGAGACGCCAGCAACCAGATCACTGGTTTCAACATCGTTCCGGGTTTTCCGAAGCAGGGAAACGTTGTTTGGCAGGGCTTCGGCGGTCGTTGCCAGAGCGATAACGATGGCGATCCGATTGTTCAGTACGATCAGTTGGCCGATCGCTGGGTGCTGACTCAGTTTGCTGTGTCGAGCCAGCCATTCACTCAGTGTGTCGCCGTTTCGACGTCTCCCGATCCGACCGGCACCTACTTCCGCTACGCCTTCTCGTACAGTCGCGATTTCAACGACTATCCGAAGATGAGCGTTTGGCCGGATGCTTATTACATCAGTTACAACATGTTTCGGAATGGTCGTTCGTTTGTTGGCGGTCAGGTATGCGCTTTCGAGCGCGACCGAATGCTTATCGGCGCTTCGGCCAGGCAGCTTTGCGTCAGAAACAGCAGCCATCACAGCCTGGAGCCTGCGGATCTCGAGGGTACAACACTACCACCCGCCGGGTCACCAAATCTGCTGTTAAGTATGACGTCCACAACGATCAACTTCTGGCGCTTTGCGGTGAACTGGGCCGCCGGCACGGGAACGCTGACTGGTCCGATCGCCGTATCCGGAGTGGCTTCATTCAGCCGCGCGTGTGGCGGTGGCACCTGCATTCCGCAACCCGGCACCTCTCAACAACTCGATTCACTCGCCGACCGGCTCATGTATCGATTGAGCTATCGACGGTTCTCCACTCACGAAGCGATGGTAATCAATCATTCGGTCACAAGTGGCTCCGGTGTTGGAATTCGTTGGTATGAACTCCGCAACGCGGCGGGACAGAGCTTCGCGACAGCCAATCCCGTGGTTCATCAACAAGGCACGTTCGCGCCGACCAACGATTTTCGTTGGATGGGTAGCGCCGCGATGGACAAAACCGGCGGTATCGCCATCGGTTACAACATCTCGAACGCGACCACGATCGTACCGAGTATTCGTTATGCTTTTCGCGGTCCCGCCGATCCGTTGGGCACGCTGGGCAACGAGACAAACGCCCTAACGGGCAGTGGTATCCAGACGGCGAACCTGTCGCGCTGGGGCGACTACAGCACGATCTCGGTCGACCCGGTTGACGGCTGCCAGATGGTGTTTACGACGCAGTTCCAACCCGCGAACGGAAACTTCAACTGGAGCACGTTTATCCACAGCTTCAAGCTGAGCACGTGTAACTAAACCGTTCTTTCTGTAAAATCCGTGTTTCCTTGTGTTCTCGTAAGCAGGGAAACACGGATTTTATTTATGCCCCTCTGGAAGAACTACATGTACCAGCGAGAACGCTGGTATCACCAACGCGACAACAATCGCCTCGTCCGCCCCCTGGATTGGGGTTTGTCGTACATCGTCGACCACGTCAACGGTGATGATCCGCGCGAACTTTTCCGGCAACATACCCAGCGGGTGATGCAGTCCAGTGACGAGTTTTACGCGCTGCCGGAGATCAATGACTATCGACTCGACGGCGACCAGCTAACGTGGACGAGCGCCATCCACACTCCCTCAGCTGAAAACAACCTCGCCCACGGGCGGTTCTTTCCTGCGAAAAACAAAAACGGAAGTAGGCCTCGAGACGCTGTCGTCGTGCTGCCGCAGTGGAACGCACAACCGGAGAGTCACGTCGAGGCTTGCCGGATATTCAATTTCATCGGCATGTCGGCACTGCGACTGACGCTGCCGTATCACCTGCAACGAAGACCCCCTGAACTCGAACGCGCCGATCACCTGGTCAGCACGAACGTCGGCCGCACGATCCAATCGATGCGACAAGCGGTGTTGGACACTCGTGCCGCCGTGCGTTGGTTGAAGAACGAAGGGTACGAACGAGTTGGGATTCTCGGCACAAGCGTCGGATCGTGTATCGCGTTTCTCGCGTTTGCTCACGAGCCGGATCTCGCGGCTGGCGCGTTCAATCATGTTTCGGGTTACGTCGCGGATGTCGTCTGGCATGGTCTCTCCACGACACACGTGCGGGCAGGTTTCGGCGATCAGTTGACGCTTGATGAGCTGCGCGAATTCTGGCAGCCGATTAGCCCATTCCCGTTTATGTCGCGAGTGGCGCAGATGGACCGCCGGCCGATGCGCTTCATCATCGCGCGATACGATCTAACGTTTCCTCTCGACCTCTCCCACGCGACCATTGCCGAGGCGCGCAGGCTCGATCTCCCGCTCGACGTCGTGTGGCTTCCGTGTGGTCACTACACGACCGGCGAACTCCCTTGGAAAGCAATCGACGCCTGGAAGATCGCTACGTTCTTCAGAAAACAATTTGGGAAGAATTGAACGGCGGCTCGCGTCCCACGTTCATGAAACTTATTACCGCGGTTTCCCGCAAAGCGCGCAAAGTCGCAAAGAAAACACTTGAAAAAACTTCGCGCCTTGGCGCATTTGATGTCTGGTTCATGAAAACACAGATTTAAAACTCACTTTGCCAGCGGAAAAACCGGTTCGATATCCACAGGCACATCTTTGAGTTTGTCGAGCGCCTGCTGCATCGGCGGTCTAATCACGGCAAACTTATCGAGTATCGCTTTCGCTTTGTCGTAAGAACCTTCGGCCTCCATCGTCAACAACTCACTTGTGAGCTTGCGAACGCTGTCTTTGATCTTCGCGTGATCGATGCTGAACGTTCCGTTCGCCTCGTTAAACTTGATCGCGCCTTCATCCGTCAGATAATTAAACTGCATCGCGACGCCGCGTCCATGCGCTTCGGTAATTCCAAACCGCACCGAGCGAAACATGCTCGCGAGATACGTCGTGTACAGCGTCCGCTCCATACTCTTCTCGATAATTCCGCGATCAATCATGAACTGGAGCGCCCACAGTCCGGTCATGTCCGCTTTCGCCTCTTCAATCGCCGAATAAAGCTCCTTTAGTTGCTTTCGCGGGGTCGTATCCTGTCCGCCAACCTTGATGTTGTGTGGACCAAGACCATGCATCAATTCATGACAAAGGATGTGCGTAAAGAATGAATCAAACGCGAGCGCAGACTGATCCGCCGGCGCAAGCACTACACGCGAAATCGGAATCAGCGTCTTGTTGAACTTTGCGTCCTGCGTATTCTTCAACATGACGCGCTTCGAACCTTTTTCCTTCACGACGCGCTCGTCGTTCGGAAGATTAAACGCCGCCGTTTGCACTCCGCTGTTACCTTCGCCTGACCCGAACACGAGGTTCACGACGCGGATCGGCGAGGCCGCGCCGAGTTTTGGATTTCGATAACGCGGATCGATGGGCAAGTTGTTTTCCAACTCCTGCAAGTGGCCGCTAAACTTCGCGAGTTTTTCAGTCTCGGCATCGTCGCGCAGCGTTACGTAAGCTTCGAACGCGGCTTTGTAACTGAACAGTTCGTCTTCGTATGTTTCGTATGGACCAATCGTGACGTCGATCGGCGAGTCGAGATCCATCCACGCGACGTCGCTGGCGTAGTAATCGTCGGAACCGAACGCGTCGGCGCGCTTGTTGAGAAAGTCGCGAAGCGTGGCGTTCGTGGTGAGCGCAGCCGCTTCACGCAGCAGCTTCGCGGCTGGTTCGAGCACATCCTTATATGCCTGGCTGTAAGGCACGATCGTCAACTTCTTGTCCGGCCCGCGGCGAATCAAATGAAAGAACCCTGTCGCCTTCTGCTTTTCCGCTTCGGGTAGCGATTGGAGCCACGTGTTGAACTCTTCCTTCGTCATGTCTTCGGGATAGTAGTTCGCGCCGTGCGGCTTTTCGGGGACGCCTTCGATGAACGGCTTTTTCTCATCGAGACGCGACCATGGACCATCGTTGATGTAGAAATAATGCAAACGGAGACGGCCGGCACCGGATTTGTCGGCTTGCAGTTTCTTCTCGAGTGCTTCGTTACCACTCCAGACCTGTCGCAGGAACAACGGATCGAGCAGTTTCGCCGCCGCGATGATCTTGTCGAGCGCTTGGCGATCTTTTGGCGTCAGCTTTGAAGTGTCCGCCGTTAGAGTCGTCGGAGAGAATCGTGCAATTTTGCGTGCAAGTTCCGGATCACCGTTTTGTGCAGTTGAAATCAACATCACGGTCACAGCTAAACAAGCGGTAAATTTCAACAACATAATAACTTTTCCTTTTGTGCCTTTTTGTGGCTCATAACGCCTGCCGGTTCTTCAAGATCTTCACAAACGACGCCGAACCCAATTCCGGCAACGTCAAACCCGAACGTTCAACGGCCTCGGCTTCGGTGATCGCGCCGCAATTTACCGCGCGGAGAAAGTAATTGAGCAGGCCCTGCCCGGTCGCTGCGTCGTCAAAAACGTCGCCGACAAGCGTCGCCTTCGCCGCTTTCTCGACGAAGTTTTTCAAACGTTCGGAAGCAGCGTCGAGGCTCTCGAGAAAGAAAGAGTACACGGCAGCGTAGCGTGTGGGGAGTTGCGCGGGGTGGAGGTCCCAACCCTGATAGAAGGCGTTAACCAGCGAATGCTGAATGTGGTCGTAATGAAGCTTCCACGCGCGGTGGACCGTGTCGCGGTTTTCATCGATCTGCTGTTGCATCAGCGTGCCACCTTCAGGAGCACGGTGTGGTGCGACCGGCATGATATTCGTCGCGCCATCTGACAACCACACGCCGGTACCCGCAAACGAAACTTGCATCATGTGTTTTGCAAAGTCACATGCCGCGTGGAGCATGTGTTGATGCGCTGCGGTGATGTTGCAACCAGCGGTGTAGTCGTAAGTGCCGAAGTGCGCGGCGACGCAGCGTCCCTCGGCTTGATCGAGCAAGAGCGGAAGATTCAGTTGACCACGATGATTGATGATCGATTGAGTCGTCTCGATCATCATCTCGAATTTCAAACTACCGTTGGCGAGACCTGTCTGTTTCTCCAATTGCTTCAGCAGCGCGACGAGTGCCGACACTTGTTCAGGGATCGTGATCTTCGGCAGCGTCACGACGAAGTTGTCAGGCAACTGACCGTTGTTTCGTTCGACAAGATTGGAAACAAAGAGATCCAGCGTGCGGAAACTTCGTGCGCGCAATTCTTCGTTGAACGGCTTGATGCGAATGCCAATGAACGGCGGGAGCGTGCGATTCTTGTGACCCTCGGCGACTTCACCCGCGGCTGACGCGGCGTGGCCGTCCTCCTCGGCGTCGGGCCGGTTGCCATAGCCATCTTCGAAATCGATCCGAAAGTCTTCGACGGGTTCGCGCTGTAGCTTTTCCGTGACGCGCTGGTAGATCGTTGCGTGCAGTTTCGTGTCGCCGATCAGATCGATCGCCTTCGCGAACATGACCGCGTCAGGCGCAAACTGCTCCAACGAACGACGCGCGAGTGAACCAAGCCTCTGGGCCGAATCGGATTTGAACAAATGCGCGCCCCCGTAGACGGTGTGCACCGGCTGGCGCCGCCCAGTTTCACCCGGATAATGGCGCGCAAACTGTTCGTTCGCCTGGCGCAGGGGATCGATGATTTCGTCGATATTCATTAATCCAGTTCCTCACGGCCGGTCGTTCACGAAATAGTTTATTGACACGGCCGCTTTCGCTTCGCTAAGGTGCTTAAGAGCCTTCCCGAGGGTTCTGCCCTAATTCTTCACCACTGTCAACCAACAAAGCGACTGGATTGCGGAGGGGTAACTATGCGGAGACTCATTCTCGTTATGGGCTGCGGTTTGGTGCTGTTCGCGCAGACTGCACTCCCGCAAGTGAAACATGGTGGGAAGATCGAATCGAAGTACGACGGCTTCACTTATGAAACTCTCATGCGACTTCAAAAGATGAAGGTGAGCTGCGACGGAGTCAAAGACAAGTTCACCGATGGTTGCGTGAGTATCGAAGTCACATTGCACATGCCGGGCATGCAACTAAATTACGTCCGCAACGTGACGCTGATGGTCGTCTTCGAGAACCAGGATTGGGTACGCGGGCATCCACTCGAACAACGAAACCTCTCGATATCCACGTACGACAAGACGTACCGGCTCGGTCGAATGGAGCTCGTCACCAACAAGAAACCTGGAACGTGGGAAACGAAGATCGAGAGACTGCAAGCCACGATCCCTTACGAGACGTTCAAGCAGATTATCGAGTCGGACACGATCGAGATTCAGGTTGGGAATGGCTCGGTGATGTTGCGCGACAAAAATATCGCCGCGCTGCGCGATCTCAACAACCGCGTACTCGTGCCGCCCGCAAGCTCTACTGGCACATCTGCCAAGCCTTCAACGCGTTCACGGGGTAAATGAGCATCAGGATCTGAAGTAGCAAACTGTCGCGTATCCAGATCAGCAGGACCACTTCAAACAATAGAAACACAATCAGCGAGCGGAAAAATCCGAGCTTACGCGCGATCAGAACGCCTGCGATCGCGCAGAACAGATCGCCGAGCGAGTTGACGACTGTGTCGCCGGTATAGCCAAGCGCCGCCGTCTGCTCGCGATAACGGTTGATAACGAAGTTAGTGTTTTCGAAAACTTCCCACACCGCTTCGAGTATCGCGGCGAGACTAAGCTGCCAGGCTGGTGAGAGCTTCCTGAAGATTAGCGAGATCAGCCAGAACAGCAGAAACCCGTGAAGTATGTGAGTGAAGCTGTACGGGTCGAGCAGTTGTTGCGAATTCTCCGAGCTGCACGTATCGCCCACCCAGACGCGAAACACACCACACTCGCACGCCAACAACCGCCCCTCGGCCCAAAGCGCCAGTGCCGTGAGCGGTACGAGCAGAACGATCACCAGCACCGGGTTTCGAAACTCAGATCTCGCAGACATGGGCCAAGCAGTGTAACACCAGGCGTGCACCAGCAATTCTGCGATTCTTCAGCACTTACCTTCTACCGCTGCACCTCGAATCATTAATTCGGGCGAGCGTCGTATTGTTTTAGTGTTCCGAATCGCAGAGGAGTCAAGGATTCGATTTTTGCCACCGATACCTGATAGTTTTCGGGCTTGAACTCGCTGCGCGGCGTTCTGCCATTGTCCGTTTGTATACTTTCTGGGCCGCTAAGCGTGTATTGATCCATCAGGTAAGCAGACACGGATAGAGCGTTGGTGGAAGGGTCGACAAAGACCACAATCTTCCAGAAAGACTGCGGAATCCTGCTGCCTCTATATTCATAATCCGATGATCGAAATACCGGTCCGGCAAACACCGACATTTTTAATTGCTCTCGTTTCGCTTTAGCAAGAATGTAAGTCTCGAGGTAGTTCCAAATTCCCTGATTAAACGAACTGTGTTGAGGTACTGAGTTAGGGAAAAAGAAAACACTCTGCGCCGCAATTTTTGCCTCCTCTTCGCTGCCCCATGCCATCGCACTCCGCGGAACTATGTGCCCTCGATCCCACTCATTGGCTATATACACATCGTTTCCTTTTTGTAGATCTCTGGGAACGCGTGAGTCGAGGTTCCAACGATCAATCTCCCGGCGGATGTTCTTTAATAAAGGGCCATTAATGTTACATGCGGTATAGAGAGGCATTCCGCGCCTTTCGTTGACAACGAGCGAATAGTAGGTGTAATCGAACACTTGGCCGTTCAAAAGATCGCCCCTTCTGGTCTCATCTGTAATTGTAGGTAAAGGAACTCGGAACCTCCCCAAAAACGCTGGGTCATAAGCAATGATTCTCGCCGGCGTGGTCGGCAAAAGAGGCGCCGTGTCATCGACGGGAGTGTCATCGACAATACTGTCATCTTCCGACGGGGATACAGATTCAGACGGAGCTGGGGACGCCTTTGCAACGGCGTTGCTGTTAGGATCAGTCGTGCCTACCGATCCCGCAATTTTTTGTAAGATCGGAATTGCGATTAGGACGACCGCCAGGAGACCAGCTACCGCGAAGAGTCGGGGTCTTTCTACAACTAAGTGTTTCATCCGATGGATTAGCGATCCACCCTTGACAGTCTGCTCCAACGCGCGCACAAGACGACCGACGTCGTTCTTGAAGTCAGGATCCGGGCGTACATGTATTGCCTGTCGAAATTTCAGGCTGCGAATCGACTCAGGTAATTGTTCGGCCGAAGGCAACTCCGCCCCCCGAACAAGAACAGGGATGAGTGGAATGTCTCGCTTAAGTGCGCCCTCAATCTCGAGGCGAACAAAATCGTCCGGATCATCGAGCCGGCGGATACCTGCTTCATTTGTCGCCGTTAACCAATCCTTACCGATGATCACAACTGCGACATTGCACGACTGGACGGTTCTGGTGATGGCGGTCCGAAAATCGACTCCGAGTGGAATAGAGTCGACGTCCTTGAATATATCGTCGCTCTTGAAGGTCCTACAGAGGTGATCGTAAATTCTCCCCGTTACATCTGCGGAGTCAGCACGACGGTAGGAGATGAATATTTTACCCATCGACGGATATTGAGGCTGAAAACGGTCGCTGGTACGTGAATGCGCGTGTAAGTTGTTGAAAAGAAGTGTGGCAGCGCATACGGGACTCGAACCCGTGATCTCTGCCTTGAGAGGGCAGCGTGTTAACCGACTACACCAATGCGCCGCAGCGGATTCGGATTATAGGTGCCGAATGACGCGATCCGCAAGCTAAGCCGCTCGGCATCAACTATCGACGCTTTTCACATTCCCAACATTCGCTTGCCTTCGGCGAGTTGCGCATTACTGACTCGCTGTGTCCGACCGAACTGCGCCCCAAGGCTAAGAAATCGTTCTTCGAACGTCTTGGCATCAACAATCGACTCATCCGTTACGAGCTGCATTTGCGACTTCACAAATTCGTAGCCTTCCAGGTTCGTTTTCATCGACGAAACAAGCAGCTTGAAGCCTTGCTGTTGCCGCTCGTCTGTCATCAATGCAATTGCCTTCTCATACTGGGGAACTGCTTCATCAATCAGGCGTTTCTCATCATCCAGAATCTTTACGATCTTGTCTGCACTCGTTTGTAACGCGGCACGATTCGCCGGAAACCGCGCTCGCCCTTCCGGCCCGAACGCTCTGCCCCATTCGGCGGTCCACTCCTCTGTGTTTGTCCCGCTCTTAGCCCATACGGTGTTCGCTTTTGCGAGTAAGGCGGCGGCTTGTTTACCGCGCGAAGCACCCTTGCAGCCACTGAAAGCAATTACCAGAAAAGCCAGTAGCACTACTCGCATCATTCTCATCGTGCTCTCGCACCTCCTCGTCCCACCTCCCTAGCAGAATAACTGATTAACGCACTCACGGAACCCCGATTTAACGAATAAATTTGCTATACTCCACGCGCTCGGACTACCTGAACCTTCGCCGGTGAATTAATCTAGTCGTTCTATGAATGTCGTTGTGCTGCGGGAAACGCAGGCGGGCGAGGCGCGCGTCGCGCTCATGCCCGAATCCGTCAAGAAACTGGTCGCGCTCAAAGCCACCGTCAACATCGAACGCGGCGCCGGTCTCAACGCGGCTCGCATCGACGCGGATTTTCAGGAAGCGGGCGCTGAACTTTCATCCGATCGCGAAGCACTGCTCGCCACTGCCGACGTTCTCGCCGTCGTCAATCGACCCCGCGAAGAAGACTTTGCTCGACTCAAGCGAGGCGCTATCGTCGTCGGTTTCCTCCGTCCACTCGACGAACCTGCTGCACTACTACCGGCAATCGATCGCGGCATCACCACGTTCTCAGTCGAACTGATTCCCCGCATTACACGCGCGCAGGCCATGGACGCGCTCTCGTCGATGGCAACCGTCGCCGGCTACAAGGCGGTGCTAATCGGCGCCGCTCACATTCCGCGCATGTTTCCGTTACTGATGACTGCGGCCGGCACTGTGCCTCCCGCAAGAGTGCTCGTGCTCGGTGCCGGTGTTGCCGGACTCCAGGCGATCGCCACAGCGCGACGTTTAGGAGCGGTCGTCGAGGGCTACGACGTGCGAGCCGCGGCAGGCGAACAAGTGAAATCGCTGGGCGCAACATTTCTCGAGGTCGATCTAGGCGGGATCAAGACTGAAGACGCAGGCGGTTACGCCGTCGAACTTTCCGACGAAGCAATGGACCGCGGCCGTGCGCTGATCGCGGAGCATGCAAAGAATGCCGACGTGGTCATAACCACCGCGCAAGTACCTGGACGGCGCGCACCGCTGCTGATTACGGAAGCCGCAGTCGATGGGATGAAACGTGGTTCGATAATCATCGACCTGGCCGGCTCAACCGGCGGCAACTGCGCATTGAGTCAGGCAGACGTGACGATCGAACGCGACGGCGTAACGATCGTGGCACCCACAAATTTGCCGGCGACGGTACCGGTCCACGCAAGCCAGCTCTACTCGCGGAACGTCACGGCGTTTCTTTCGCTGCTGATTAAAGACGGGCAGTTACAGATCGATATGAACGACGACGTAGTTGGACCATCATGCGTGACGCACGGCGGCGAAGTCGTGAATCAACGCGTGGCCGCGGCACTAAACGCGCCAATGATCAATCGGGAGTAGAACCACGGATTTTGGACCACGGGTTTTAGGAATAGGAACCACGGATCTATGACGCATGAAAGCTTGATCTCGGCGCTTTACGTTTTCGCGCTGGCCGCGTTTCTCGGCTACCAGGTGATCTCGCGCGTGCCGCCGCTGCTACACACGCCACTGATGTCGGCGACGAACGCGATCTCCGGCATCTCGCTCGTCGGTTCGATCGTGACGGCGGGCGCCGGACATAGCACGACCAGCACGATCCTCGGTTTCGTCGCCGTCGTTTGCGCCAGTACGAACGTCGTCGGCGGGTTCGTGATCACCGATCGCATGTTGAAGATGTTCAAGCGAAAAGATCTAACGAAAAAAGACTAAATGGTCAGTAGTCAGTGGTCCGTTGTCAGTGGTGTAAAGGCAACGTACAACTGACCACTGACAACTGACTACGCTTTGCAAATCTACTTCATCGAACTCAGCTACCTGCTCGCTTCAATCCTCTTCATCCTCGGATTGAAGGGCCTGAGCCATCCCGAAACCGCGAAACGCGGAATGCATCTCGCCGAATTTGGCATGTTGATGGCCATCATCGGCACGCTGATGCACCACGAGATCGTCACCTACACGTGGATACTCATCGGATTAGCCATCGGTTCAGCGGTCGGACTGATGATGGGATTCTGGGTCCCGATGACGGCGATGCCGCAACGAACGGCGTTGTCGCACGCGTTCGGGGCGCTCGCTGCCGCGCTCGTCGGCGTCGCCGAGTATTTGAAACACCCGCACGATCTCGACACCATCACGATGAGCGCACTCGGTTTCGAAGTGATGCTCGGTTCGCTCACAACTACCGGAAGCTTGCTCGCATTCGCAAAACTGCAAGGCATGGTTCGCGGCACACCAATGACTTACAAAGGGCAGAACATCTTCAACATGCTTCTGCTCGCGGTAACGATCGGCATTTTTATCTATCTCGTCATCAATCCCGGTTCGATGCCGCTGTTCTTCGTGATGGCGGGGCTCGCTTTCCTTTTTGGTCTGTTGCTCGTGATGCCGATCGGTTCGGCCGACATGCCGGTCGTAATGTCGTTGTTGAACTCGTACGCGGGACTTGCTTCAGCGGCGACTGGATTCGTGCTGAATAACAAGGTGCTGATCATCGCCGGCACGCTCGACGGTTTCTCCGGATTCATTCTCTCCATCCTGATGTGTCGCGCCATGAACCGTTCGATCACGAACGTTCTGTTTGGCGCATTTGGCAGCGCGGCAACTGCCGACGCCGGTAGTGAGCAACAAGGCTCGATGCGCGAAGTTGGCCTCGAAGACATTGCGACGCAATTGGCCTACGCGAACAAAGTCGTCTTCGTCCCCGGTTATGGTCTGGCGACGGCTCAGGCCCAACACGCTGTGCGCGAACTTGCTGACGCACTCGAGAAACGCGGTGTCACGGTGAAGTATGGAATCCATCCTGTCGCCGGACGCATGCCGGGACACATGAACGTGCTGCTGGCCGAAGCGAATGTTCCCTACTCGTCGCTTTACGAACTCGAACAGATCAATCCGGAGTTTGCGACAACGGACGTCTCGGTTGTGATCGGCGCGAATGACGTCGTCAATCCAGATGCGCGCGACAATCCGTCAAGTCCGATCGCGGGTATGCCGATACTCGAAGTCGATCGTTCAAAGTCCGTCGTGGTGTTGAAGCGCGGTCAAGGCAAGGGTTTTTCCGGACTCGAGAACCCTTTGTTTTTTAAACCGGTAACAGGCATGCTTTACGGCGACGCGAAAGACACGCTGACCCGCCTGGTGCAAGCTGTGCAACACGCATAACCCCGTGCGGGTTTGGCGCATCAAACATACTTGGTACTTAGTTCTTTGTACTTGGTACTTTGTTTTTGTGAACACCGCGAGTACAAGAATCAGGGACCAAAAAAGAACAAAGTACTAAGTACAAAACACCAAGCACAATTTTTCTGGAGAACGCATGCGAAGATTTTTATCGGCCCTGGTGCTGGCGAGTCTGCTCGTCACCACTTTTCCTGCAACCATTCCCGCGACCTTTGCGCAGCGGGCTGCTGAAAAAGGTAAGAAATCCGCGAACGCGCAGCGTGGTGTCGATACGATTGCCGCCAATCAGATGAAAGACTATCTGACGTTCATCGCCTCCGATGAAATGGAAGGGCGCGATACTCCCTCGCGTGGTCTCGACACGACAGCGAAGTTCCTCGCGATGAATCTCTCGCGGTGGGGTTTCAAACCAGCCGGCGATAACGGCACTTTCTTTCAAAGCATCGATCTCCTGCGATACCGGACTGACGGCGGAAGAACAAAAGCGGAATTCAACGACAAGCCATTGAATCTCGGGACTGATTTTGTTCCCGCATCGTCGCCCGGAACTGTTTCCGGTCAACTCGTGTTTGCCGGAAACGGCTGGTTCATGAAGTCGAAACAATTCGATGCTTACAAAGACATCAATCCAGCGGGCAGAATCGCAGTCATCTTCGCAATCCCGGGCGCTCTGCCGCGCGGCGCGACGCGCGCTGACTTAAGCGGAAAGTCAGGTGAAGACTTTATGAACCCGGTCGAGTATGCGCGCAGCAAAGGCGTGACCGGATTGATCTGGGTGGCGGATTCTCAGTATCCCGCGAACTTCATGCGTAATCGTCAGCGCCTGCTGGAACGCGGCTCGGTGTCCGTCGCGAAGTTTCAACCTGCCACAACGACTCCATCGGTGCCCTCGATTGTGATCTCGATGGACGCGGCGAAAGCATTGTTTGAAGGTGAGAAAGATGCCGAGAGCATTTTAAGTTCTGGCGGTGCAAACCTGCCGGCGCCGTTTCTGATGAACGATCAGAAGAAGATGATGTTGAATGTCGCGAGCAACACAGAAACTGTTCCGACGCAGAATGTCGTGGCCGTTTGGGAAGGCGGCGATCCGGCACTCAAATCGGAGTACGTCGCGCTTGGATCGCATTACGATCACGTCGGTTCGGGATGTCCTCCTAACGGTGAAGACAGGATCTGCAACGGAGCGGACGACGACGGCTCAGGCACGACCGCGATGCTCGCTATGGCTGAGGCGCTGGCCAAAGCGCCAACGCGACCGAAACGTTCAGTTCTGTTTGTCTGGC
The DNA here is from genome assembly GCA_035646355.1 of Pyrinomonadaceae bacterium. Lineage (GTDB taxonomy): Bacteria > Acidobacteriota > Blastocatellia > Pyrinomonadales > Pyrinomonadaceae > PSRF01. Next base: position 36,669 of record DASRPN010000121.1, read on the forward strand.
ATTGCGGTGAAGAGAAAGGACTATGGGGTTCACGCTATTTCACCGAGTTCCCGACCGTGCCGCTGAATGCCATCGTCGCGCAAATCAACATGGACATGATCGGACGAGCGAAAGCAGATGGCGACACGAACACGCGCAATAAGGATCTAACTGGTCCAAACTCGATCTACCTGATTGGCTCGACGATGATGAGCACGGAGTTGGGCGAAATCGTCAACACGGTGAACAAGTCGTATCTGAACCTTACGTTCGACACTCGTTACGACGATCCGAAGGATCCGAACCGCTTCTTCTATCGCAGCGATCACTACAACTACGCCAGGAAAGGAATTCCGATCATCTTTTTCTTCGACGGAGTGCACGAAGACTATCATCGTGCAGGTGATACGGCTGACAAGATCGACTATCAGAAGATGGAGAAGGTGACGCGGACGATCTACATGACGACGTGGGAGATCGCGAATCGAGCCGCAAGGTTGAAAGTGGATAAACCGTTGCCGGCCCAGATTACAATCAGTTAGGTTTTTCCTCGTTCCGTTGTTAACCGGCGGTATGCCTCGGCGCGTGAGAGTCCCAACTCGCGCGCCGCTTTCTTTAGTGCCGCGCGATGATCGAGACCGTCGCGTTCGAACTGATCGACGAGCGAAGCAACACTTCCAACTTCGTTCCTTACCGCGCTTTCGAGTAGGGTTCGATCGATTAGTAAAACTATCTCGCCGCGTGCATCTTCCGTTGAATAGTGCTCGGCAAGTTCACTTAACCGCCCGCGTTTGATTTCTTCGTGTAGTTTCGTCAGCTCGCGGGCGACGACAGCTTCACGTTCGCCGAGGATCTCGTACGCGTCTTTCAGTGTTCCTGCGAGACGATGCGGCGCTTCGTAAAAGATCAACGTGCCCGGCACGGAGCGTAGTTCGTTTAGGCGCGAACGGCGCGCGTTCGATCGAGCCGGCAAGAATCCACCAAAGAAGAACTCGTCCGTTGGCAGTCCGGCTGCGATCAGTGCTGAGATCAACGCACTGGGTCCAGGCACCGGGACCACTGCCAGCCCGTTCTCAATCGCCGCGCGCACAAGTCGGAATCCCGGATCGTTGATCGACGGTGTGCCAGCGTCTGACACTACCGCCACGTCTTTTCCTTCTCGCAACAGATCGACTAGTTGTCGTGCGCGTTCTTGTTCGTTGTGCTCGTGATAACTGATTGTCTTCGTGGAAATGCCGTAATGCTGAAGCAGCTTTCGTGTGTGACGCGTGTCTTCGCACGCTATTAGCTCGACGTTGTTCAGAACGTCGATTGCACGATGCGTGATGTCTGCAAGGTTACCGATCGGCGTCGCGACCAGGTAAAGGGTGCCGGGCGAGGGCATTTGTCGTTTGTCATTTTTCATTTTTCATTTTGTCATTTGGGAAACAGCGTATTACCCGCTTCGAAATGAAAAATGATAAATGACAAACGGTAAATGGAAAATGACAAAGGCCCCGGGGGAACCGAGGCCTTTTTCTGGAAGGGTATAACCGGCGGATTTACGGGATGTTGGGCTCCAAGCGCGGAATTACCGAGGGAATGGAATTCGTCTCATCCAATCGTCGATGCGTTCGCCACGTCGACGATAATCATCGTCTCGGCGGTAATCGCCATCGCGACGGCGATAGTCGTCATCGCGGCCGTAACCACCGTTGTATCTGAAGCCGTAGACGTCGCTGATAATTCGCAGCTCACGCTGGATCTGCGACCACTCTGACGACAAGCGGCCGTCATACCAACGCGGTCGCGCGATGCGATCTACTTCCTGGGCTTCCTGCAACACTCGGCGAGCTTCGTCGGTACTGCGGTTGAGATCGCGGCCGTTGCCGACGCGTGATTTCAGATCGCCCACGGCATCGCGAAACTCGTGGACCTGGTTGTTGATGCGATCTTCACGTTGTGAGCCGTTCGAGCGGCTGCGATCGAGCGCGCGGTCCATGTTCTTTTCAAAGTCTTTGGCGAGGCGGTCAAGGCGATGGACGGAGTCGCGCAGGGCGCGTTCGTCGTATCGTCCATAGTCCCCGCGGTCGCGGCCACGGTCGCGATCACGGTCGCGGCCTTGGTCATCGCGTCCCCACTGGGCGGCTGCCGTCGCCGGCAGGCACCAGGCAAGCAGGACTGCAGCCAATATTGAAAACTTCAGTGTGTGTCGGTTCGTCATTTCGATTTGTCTCCTCAGTAGCACTTCGGCCCGACCGAGCTTTGGCAACTGCCGTGCCCATTCGCGGGATCTGTGTTTTGCTTGAGGAAATCCGAGGCTGGTTAGGCTAGCAGCGCCAAAAGGTGCACCGGCTACCGGAAAAGGTTGCTAAGAGCCTGAGACGGGAGACGCGGCGACTCGGAGACGGGGAGACACCGAGATTCGGAGAAACGAGCCACCGCGCCGCGTCTCTGATTCCCCGTGTCGCTCAATGGGGCTTGTCGAGGAGGATGGCGATGTGGCGGTGGATGTCGGACTTGTGCAGGTGCGGGCGGTCTTTCGTGGAGGACTTCCAACCCGGGGCGCCGGAACCGGTCTTGGCTAGCAACAACTCCTCACTCGCGGCGCGAATGCCCATGTGACGGATGTTCGCGCAGGCGAGTCCACCACCGTGTACAATCCCGTCGCGTGGCACTCGCGGCCAGCCGGCCTCAACGAATAACGTGCGAACACCGTTACTAAGCGTGACGAGCTGGCCGACCATCGTCGATGTTCCCGTTCTAAATCGATGGCCCTCAGTTTTCGAGATTTTGATACTCGCACCCGCGCGATTCGCTTCGCCCGCAGCGATCGTAAAGCTCTCGATCAGCCACTGAACACCAGCTTGGCGCAATAGGTCGTTCGAATTCTTCAACGACAGATATTCCACGACATCTTTGCGCCCCGCGAGCCGTGCTTTTTGCTCCGCCTCCGAGAGTGCTGCTGCCCAGGCTTCGTCGAGTTCACTCATGTTTGTTTTTGTCTTTGTGATGGTATCATGACCCCCGAATCGTCCCCCACAGATCAACGCGCACCGGATGCCGAACCGTTTAAAATGACCCCAAGCAAGCGAGCCTCGAAACGATTATTAACCGCGTCGCGATACGCATTAATTGCCTTTATCGCCGGTGGACTCTTCCTCCTGATCCACGCGAATCAGTTGGCCCAATCGAACCAGGCCAAGCCCCCGAAAAGCCATTTCAACGATCTCGCCGGAGTGATCGATACACAAACGCGGACGCGACTCGACGGCCTACTCGAACGACTCAAGGAAAAAAGCAAAATCGATTTGTACGTAGCAGTGGTTGATACCACTGACGGCATCGTGGTATCGGAGTACTCCCAACGACTCGCGCGCGAATGGAACGTTGGTGCGAAGACGAGTCGCGGCAAGAGTCTGTTGCTCGTTATCTCAGCGGCGTCAAAAACTTCTTTCACGCAATACTCGCGCGCGGTCCAGACTGACTTGCCGGACGGTATCCTGGGCGAGATGAGTTACCGAATGAGTGGTCCATTGAGCGAGGGCCGCTTTGCGGAAGCTGTCGAGACTGGCATCTACACGTTCGTCAACGCGGTCGCGCAGAAGGTCGGTTTCAATGCGGCCGATCTCGAGAAGCCAGTGCTTACTGCGGAGGGCACCACGCAAGTTAACCCCGCGGCCCAACCGGTTTTGATCAGCGCGACAGACTCGCAGAGGTCAAGGCCCAGAGTTGTAAGCGAAGCAGCTAAGGTGGCCGAACCGGTAGCGACTCCGCCTGAACCAGCTCCAAGTGAGACTCCAACGCCTACAGCAAGTCCAAGCGAATCGCCGACTGCGGAACCAACACCGGGCGAAACACCAAAACCCGAAACCACTCCAACAGAAACGCCAAAACCTGCGGTACTCGACGAACTGCCCGAACCAGCGAAAAGCACTACTGAAGCACCGAAACCTGCAACTCCAAGAACAACGCGCAAGACTCCGCCGAAAGCATCACCAGTAACGAAAAAACTGACGCCTGAACAACAAGCAGAACTCGATGCCGACGAGTCCGAAGAAGTCGAACTAACGTTGACGCTGCCGCTTGCGAAACGCGCAGTCGCATTGAAAGAGTTTCTCGACACACATCCGAATTCAAAGTCACGCGCGCGGGCGACTGAGTTGTTGATCAGCACACACGCAGGACTCGGCGATCAGGCACTGAAAGCTGGCGACAGCGCGGGCGGAATCCAGCAGCTTCTGCAAGCAATCGACCAGGCCGATCTAACCGTTACCGATGAGCTGTTCACCGGAGTAATCGCGCAGATTCCGATGAATCTCTACGTGCGCGGTGAACATGCGGCGGCTTTCCAGGCAGCGCAGAATATCGAGGCCAAGTACGGACAGGACGCCAAACGACTGCTGAACCTCTCTGCTTTTTATTTGAACGTCGAACGCGGCGCGGATGTCATCCGGCTCGGTGAAGCTGCGGTGAAGCTGGCGCCCGAAATGGCCGAAGCCCATCGAATTCTCGCGCTCGGCTATCACATCTCGCTCCGCCTCGAAGAAGCCGCCGCCGAATACAAACGGACGCTCGAGCTCGATCCAGCTTCGAAAGTCTCACGCGGCAGCCTCGCGGATCTTTATCGCGCTTCAGGTAAAGCCGAAGAAGCGCTCACGCTCTACAACGAGCAACTTACCGTCGATCCAAAAGATCGCGCCGCACGCGCGGGAAAGGTGATCGCGCTTTTCGAGTTGAACCGTTCCGACGAAGCGAATCGAGAGTTGGAAGCCGCGCTTGCCGAAGAACCACGCAATCTGCCGCTGCTGGCCGGCACCGCATACTGGCTTACGGCCAACAACAACCACGAAAAAGCGATGGACCTGGCGCTGAAAGCTACCGCCATCGAATCGCGTTACACGTGGGCGCAGATTGCGCTGGCCCGGGCACTCGTCGGATTGAATCGTCCGCTCGAAGCCGAACGCGCGATCCGTTTTGCACGACAGTACGGCAAGTTCCCGACGATGAATTACGAGCTCGCCAGCGTCTTGTCGTCGATGGGATTGTACGAAGAAGCGGCGGAAGTGCTGCGCGAGTCGTTCTCGATCAAAGACGATCAGATTCAGACTTATCTTGCAGGGCATCTGCTTGCGAGTGATACCGGTTTTCTCGAACTGCTCGCGCCGGAACGTCGCGCAAGTATTTATCAGAAGACGGCGGCTGACACGCCTGCCAACGCTAAGACGTTGAAAGCCCTGATGGCTTTCAACGCCGCTATCTCAGCTGAAAAGGTGGACGAGAGCGCAGCAGCGGCAACAGCGCGCAAGTTTGCATCCGGAACGGACAACATGCGCGCGTTTCGTCAACTCTACGCCGCCAGCCGTCTGCTGCGACGTAACGTCGCAATGACAACTGTGCTCGAACTCGCCGGCGAAGCACGTAAAGCTGCTGACGACGCGCTGAAAATACCGACTGCGACAATGGCGGTCCAGGCTGACGAATTTACAGCGTTACGCGCTCGCTCAATCGCTGGCGGAAACGTGCCTGACGTCGCGGAGGCGCCCGCGGACGTACTTGCAAAGATTCTCAAGGGACGTATCGAAGATCTCATTGGCTGGGCGCTTTTGGACCAGGGTAAACACGAAGAGGCCATTGCGCATTTGAAACAGGCAGCGGAAACGCTGCCAGCAGGAACACCATCGTGGCGCACTGCGCTGTGGCATCTTGGCGCTGCGCTCGAACAAACAGACCAAAAGCAGGAAGCGCTTGACTACTACATCAAGAGCTTCAACGCCGGCGATCCGGATCCGATTCGACGCTCCGTCATCGAACAGCTCTACAAGAAGATCAACGGCTCGCTCGACGGCATCGAGCAAAGAATTTCGGGAGTTGGTCCTATCGCAACATCCAGCGAACCGGCAGCTGCCGCGCCCACACCAACGGCCGAAGCCACTGCATCTCCAACTCCGGCTCCGGAAACATCAACGCCACCACCACCAGCATCAAGTCAGCCGATGTCTGAAGAAGAGGCGTTGAGAATCGCTTCGACGCGGACGCGTTCAAACGTCAGGATCACGGGGCGAGTGCTCGACGCAAATCGAGTTGGAATCGCAAATGCGACCTTGGTTTTGATCAGTCCGACTGGAATGGTGCTGACCGCGACGACAGACAACGACGGCAACTACTCATTTATGATCGCCGCGCCGTCGCAAAAGACCTATCGCATCATTCCCTCAAAGGATGGATTCACTTTCACGCCTGTCGATAAGACCTTCGCGGGGTTACTGGAAGATCAACGCGAAATCGATTTTATCGCCACCAAACAGTAAAAAACGGATGACACAGAACTAGTCCGTGTCATCCGTGTTTAGTTTGTAAGTTGACCTATCGTTCGTTCTGCGTTGGTCCGGCAACGAGCTTGCCTTCAGCGTCGTACACCTCGACTTTTCCGTACTTCGCCAATATGTCACGCGCCTTCGATGCATCGCCAACGGCAACCACTTGGAGGTGGCCCAGATCGACGTATTTCTGCGCCACTCGCTGCACGTCTTCAGCAGTAATCGCCGCTACTTTCTGTGGATAGGTGTCCCAGTAATCAGCGGGAAGATTGTAGAGCTTCTGCGTGATGATGTTCTGCAACAACGATTGCGGCTGGTCCAACGACAACGCAAAGCTGCCAACGATCGCGCGCTTCGCATTCTCCAGTTCCTCAGCCGGAACCACCTGGTCACGCAGCCGATTCAACTCGTACATGAACTCCTTCATCGCGCCTTCGGTCACATCCGTGCGGACCTCAGAGCTCGACACCCACGTTCCTCTGAAACGTGAGCCGCCAAAGCTGCTGTACGCGCCGTAGGTGTAGCCCTTGTCTTCGCGAAGGTTCAGGAACAATCGTCCTGATGGACCACCACCGAGAACACGGTCAGCCATTAACACTGCGAAGTAGTCCGGACTGGTTCTCTCGATTCCGAGCGTTCCGAGTTGGAGCACTGTCTGCACCGAGCCGGGACGATCGATCAGCACAATTCGCGATGCGGATTGGGCCGGAGCGGGCGGTATCGTGGCCGCTGGAACATCAGCCTTCTGCCAGTCGCCAAACGCCTTTTCGATCTTCGGCATCACTTCTTTCAAGGTGACGTCGCCGACGATCGCGAGAATGGCGTTGTTCGGACGGTAGTGGGTCGAGTGAAACTCCGCGAGGTCCTTGCTCGCCAATTTCTGAATTGACTCGACAGGAGTTGCAATCAACGAAGCAGGATGCGTGGTGCCGTAGATTGCGCGCTGAAACTGTTCCGCCGCCAGAAACTGCGGATTCGATCGTTGGTTTTGTAGCTGGGCCAACGTGCGCGTTTTGTACTTGTCGATCTCTGCCTGTGGGAAGCTCGGATTGCGAACGACGTCGGCAAAAAGCTCAAGCGATTGATCGAGATTTTCGACGAGGCCCGCAACGCTGACGGTGCTCGTCATTGACGAAAGACCCGAAGTGGCGAACAGAGTCGCGCCAACTGCATCAACCTGTTCGGCGATGTCCTTGCTGGTCCGTTTCGCAGTGCCCTCACGCAACAACGCGGCAGTCGAACTGGCGACGCCGCGATAGTCAGCCTTGTCGGAAAGTCCGCCACTCAACACAACCATCTGCATGTTGAAAGTCGGCACTTTCGTGCTTCTGAGCAGGACCACGCGGAGGCCGTTTGGCAACGAGGCTTCCTCAGCGCGCGGAAGTTTTACTTTCAGAACGTTCTTGTTAACAGGCGCTTTGCCTTTGACGACTGCGCCTTTCGTGGTTTGAGCCCCTTGAGGCGCACCACCCTGCGCAAAAGCAGGCGAGGAGACGAGCGCGAGCAGGATCAGCGCGACCGTCATATTGCTTATCTTCTTCTGTATTCTCATTGCTTATCTTGACTCCTTTACTTTCCCGACTGGGTAGTGGCGCTCTTCGCTTTCGCCTTCGGCGTGGTGATAACAATCGTGCGATTGGTGTCGACCAGATACTTGTTTGCTACGCGCTGCACGTCCTCTTTAGTGACGGCGGCAACCTTGTCCAGTCGCGTGTTGATGAGGTTCGGGTCGTTGTAATAGACCGTGTACTGGCCCATCGTCACTGCACGACTCAGCGTGCTCTGCAAACCGTTGATGAAGTTGCGACGGGTGGTGTTCTTCGCCTTTTGCAGTTCCCAATCGGCGATCGGTTCTTTCTTCAACCGCTCGATCTCGGCGTAGATCAACGTTTCAACGTCTTCCGTCTTAACGTTGGGACGAAGGGTCGCGTTGGTGTAGAAAGCACCGACGCCGCGCTTCTCATCCATGAAACCGCCGACGCCTGTCACCATCTCTTTTTCCTTCACGAGCTTTTGATACAGACGCGAGCTCTGGCCAGTCTGCAGCGCCGCACTCAAAACCTGAAGAGCGTAGAAGTCAGCCGTGTTGCCTTCGACCGCTTTGTAAGCCATGTCGATACGAGCTGCGCGGGCCAACTGATCTTCCATGGTTGCGCGCCGTTCCGCTTTTTGCTGCGGTTCGGTCATGTCGACTTTCGGTGGATCTGGCTGGCGGGGAATGCTTTCGAAGTTCGTGCGAATCTTCGCGAGCGCTTCAGTTGTGTTGAAGTCGCCGACGAGGACGAGTACTGCGTTGTTCGGTGCGTAATACGTTTTGAAGAATGCAGCGACATCTTCAACAGACGCGGCGTTGAGATCATCCATCGAACCAATCACGGAATGCTTGTACGCGAAGTTGTCGTACATCATCTCCTGATGTTTCTCCTGGCTCTTGCCGTACGCCTGGTTGTCGACACCGAGACGGCGCTCTTCCTGAACGGCGTTGCGCTGGTTGTCGAGGTTGTCTTTGGTGATCGCCAGACTCTTCATTCGATCCGCTTCGAGAAACAGCGCGAGATCGAGCTGGTTCGCGGGCAGGGCTTCGAAGTAGTTGGTCCGATCTTCGTTGGTGGTGCCGTTCATGGTGCCACCGTTGTTGAAGACGAGCATGAAGTGCTCACCCGATCCAACGTTTTCGGATCCCTTGAACATCATGTGTTCAAACAGGTGGGCAAAACCTGTGCGGCCCTGGCGTTCGTCACGCGAGCCGACGTTGTAAGTCACGGAAATCGCGATAACCGGCGCCGAGCGATCCTCAACAGTGATCACGCGGAGACCATTCTTAAGCGTGGTTTCCTTGAAATTGACCCGCACGTTGCGGGCGGTTTGGGCTAGCCCGGGGAGAACGACGAGCGCGCAGATTAATAGGGTTAGCAACAACTTGGAGACGCGTCTCATAAACAGAAACTCCTTCTGGAAGTGGATGATGGTCTCAGACGAGCAGGATCCGGACCGCCGGCGTCAGACGCAGCGTGGGAGCGACTCTATGCGGTGCCCCTCGCACTGTCAAGCGGGCAAGGCTGACTGCCAGTTGGGCCGTTTCGCACACAGGATCGCCGAGGTTTCCTTGCGCCTTTGCGCCTTTGCGGGAATATGTTTTTGCACAGCACCCGCATCGGCCGAGCTTTGTTTCCCGCAAAGGCGCAAAGGCGCAAAGGACATCCGATCAAGTTATGAGACTAGGGCTCGTAACGAAGGCAGCCAACCGCATTGGCGTTCCAGCCATCCAAAACAGTCGCAAACAGCGGTATAATCAAGCATCATTTTGAAGTCATGATAACAACCAAGTTCATCTTTCCTCGCATTGCGGCGGCTTTGGCTGTCCTGATGCTGGCCCTCTCAGCGCAGTCTCAACAACCGGCGCCGCAACCGGTCGCCAGTCGTTTTGACGTTACGCACTATCGCATCGAAGCGCAGATTATTCCCGACCAGCACATGCTCCGGGCGGGCGCGGACGTGACGTTTGTGCCGCTCGATGCGACCCGTTCGGTCGTTTTCGAACTCAACGGATCGTTGAAGGTCGAGAGCATCGAGAAAGACGGGAAACTGCTGAGCGGATTCGTGCAGGACATGGTCGGCGTCGGGGCGCTCGGACCCAGCGTTCGCGTTGATCTGGGCCAGGTCGTTCCGGCAAATCAACCGGTAACATTGCGATTTCGTTGGAGCGGCGCGCTTGTTTCGCCCGAGGGCGGGCCCTTGGCCACCCGGCGTCTGGCGTATGTGGGCACCGAAGGTTCGTACCTTATGTATGCCTCGCGCTGGTTTCCGTTTCACGACTACGCAGCCGACAGAGCAACTTCAGACATCACGTTTATCGTGCCGGTAGGTTTGCAGGTCGCGGGTACGAGCGATGAAGCCGTCGCCGCTCAACCGGCGCCAAAAGAGGGCGCCGTTCGCTATCGTTTCGTACATCGTCAACCGGTGTTGATTGGAAACTTCGCCGCCGGCCAATACATCAATCGCAATCTCCGCTATGCCAACTACGACCTTCAGTTGTATGCCATGCCGGGCAGCGAAAAGCGGCTCGAAGCATACGCTGAACTGACGGGTCGCGTGCTCGAGTTTTACACCAAGCAATACGGCGCGCCGCTTTTTGGTAACCGGCTCGTCGTCGTGCAGATCGACGACGAGAGTCTCGACACCTATTCCGGTCCGGGAATGATCTTTCTCTCGACCAAGATGTTCGATACGACGCGTCCAGTACCCGAAGAGAAACTGCAACGCGAGATTGCGTATCAGTGGTGGGGACAGACCGTCGGACTCAAGTCGTTTGACGACGCGTGGCTTTCGCAGGGACTCGCCGAGTGGAGTGCGTTCACATTTCGTGAGAAGAATCTGAGCGCCGGCGGTCTCGACGCAGCGCAACGCGAGCAACAGGAACGTGCACTGACGTTTGAACAGACCGCGTCGATCGCGCGTGCGCCAAGTGCGCTTGACGATCAATCCGCGGCGTACCAGTCAATCGTCTTCTACAAAGGTTCGATGGTGTTTCGCATGTTGCGCGAGACGATCGGCCGCGAGAAGTTCGATCGACTTTTGCAAACCTTCCTCCAGCAGTATCGCGGCAAGAACGCTTCGATTGACGAGTTTGAAAAACTCGCGACGAGCATGTCGGAAGACAATCTGCGCTACTTCTTCGCGCAGTGGGTGGAAGGCACCGGTGTACCGGAGTTTACAGTGGAATATCAGATCATTCGCACTCGCTCTGGTAAGTTTCGCGCTCGCGGAACGGTGAAGCAGAACCTCGAAGCGTTGCGGATGCCGGTCGAGTTGATGCTGCGTGCTGAAGGAGACAATCAGCAGAAGACGGTTCGCGTTGAAGGCCGCAGTGAGGATTTCGATTTCGAGTCGAATGGCCAGCCGATTGAGGTGGTCGTCGATCCGAACAACAAAATACTGCGGATGTCAGACGACATACGAGTTTCGATCATCGCGAGGCGCGGGATCGAGCAGATGAAGGAAGGCGTTTACGCTGAAGCGCAGCAGCAGTTTGAAGCGGCGCTGAAGCTGGATCGCTCGAACTCGTGGGTTTATTACAACCTCGGGTTGCTGTTTCTCGAACAGCGGAACTGGCAGCAGGCACTCGACAATCTCGAGGCATCGCTGATCGGTAATCTCAAACCGTCATGGATCGAAGTTTGGGCGCACATCAAGCGCGGGAACGCATACGATGCAAAGGGCGAACGCGAGCGGGCAAGGTCCGAGTATAACAAGGCGGTGCAAACAGGCATCGACTACGACAACGCCCAGGCAGTCGCTAAGAGATACCTGGCCACGCCCTACGATCCTAAAGCCAGCCAGACTGCTGAAGCCCTACCACGCAACAGCAACTAAAACGCACAGCGACACGGGAAGGGGAGACGCTGGGACGCGGCGTTCTTCCAGTCAGCGCTCCCTTATTGGCTTCTCCGCTTCCCCGCGTCTCCGCGTCTCCGCTTCAAACGGCGACGATCGCGATTTTGCGAGCGTTCGCCAGGCGAATCATCTCTTCGCGATCGAACATCAGGGTTTTGCCGGCGGTGATGCAGAGACATGTGGCGCCGGCTTCGAGCATGGTTTCGATCGTCGGCACACCAACAACGGGCACATCGAACCGCATGTCCTGATTCGGCTTTGCAATCTTCACAACCGTCAATCGCTTCTCAACAAGGTGGCCGGCACGACGAATCGTTTCGTCTGTTCCTTCCATCGCCTCGATCGCGACACACGCTTTTCCACGCACCACGATCGTCTGGCCCAAATCCAGCCGCGCAATCTCGCGAGCGATCTCCAGACCGTATTCGATATCCTCGCGCTCGTGTTTATCAGGCTGGCGTCTCGTCAACGTACCAGTCTGCGGCAAATACTGCTGTAGAAAGTACGTCGAGTTGATCAACTCAATGCCTTCACTCTGCAACTCAGCAGCGATCGCGCCGATCAGCGAGTCGGTATTCCGTCGCGGCAGTCTCAACAGCACTTTCAACATCCGCGCATCCGGCACAGCGCGGCTGAAGATTTGCACATGCTTCACCTGTCCCGCCATGATCGCCTTCTCGACACCTTCGTCTTTGAAGAAACGAATCATGCGCCCCAGTTGACCAATCCCCACCCACTCGACTCTTTCAGCGAGTTCTTCAATCGATGGATCAGTCTCCTCACGAATCGCCGCGACGACCATGCGCGCACCCGACTGCCGAGCTCCTTCCACAACCATGAAAGGAAACTTTCCGTTGCCCGCAATCAATCCGAATTTCATTTGGTGACGCCGCGACTCGATCCTTCGATGAAACGGAGCAAGTCGGTTACTTCAGGAGAGCCGCTGATCTCTTCGCGGATACGTTCTACGGCCTGGGTGGTATTGAGTTTCGCAGACAGGAGCAGGTGAAATGCGTGATGAAGCGCATCGATCGCCGAGCGCGGATAGCCACGACGCTTCATGCCGGTGATGTTGAGCCCGTAACACTTGGCGTGATTGCCGACGGTGAGAGCAAACGGCAGCGCGTCTTTAACAACAACGGAGTAACCACCGATGTACGCTTCTTTGCCGACACGGCAAAACTGGTGCACGCCGGAGTACGCGCCGATGTTGGCCCGATCTTCGATTACGACATGCCCGGCGAGCGTCGCCGCGTTCGCCATGATCACGCCGTCGCCGATCAAACAGTCATGCGCGACGTGCGCCTGGGCCATTATCAAACAATCGTCGCCGATCTTCGTCAGCATGCCGCCACCTGCGGTGCCACGATGAACGGTCACGAATTCCCGAATCTTGTTTCGCTGCCCGATTCTCGTCTCCGAAGGTTCGCCTTTGTACTTCAGATCCTGCGAAGCGAGTCCGACGGAGACAAAAGGAAAAACCTGTGTTTCCGCACCAATGAACGTCCGCCCGTCGACGACGCAATGCGATTCGAGTCGTACGCCATCCGCAAGCTCTACCTCGTCGCCGACGATGCAATAAGGTCCAATGAAACAGCCGTAACCGATGCGGGCGCTTGAGCTGACAATTGCCGTGGGATGAACGGTATAGGGTGGACGCGGAGAAGGGGAAATGGGGGGAGGAGGGGAAGCGGGGACGGGGCGAAATGGGGAAACCGAGATCTCCGCATCTCCCCTTCCCCCCTTCTCCGCGTCTCCCCCTCTCCGCATCACTCCTTCTCCGCGTCTGCCCTGGGGGCGACGATGCTCATGATCTCCGCATCGGCCGCCAACTGTCCGTCGACTTTCGCCTCACCGCGCATCCGCTGCACGCGCGAACCGATGCGCAATGCGGTGACTTCCAGAACGAGCGTATCGCCGGGAACGACGGGACGACGGAAACGCGCTTCCTTGATGCCCGTAAATAAGACCAGTTTCTGATCGCGATCCTCGATCTCACGCAGCGCCAGAATGGCACCTACCTGGGCCAACGCCTCAATCACCAACACGCCCGGCATCACCGGCGCACCCGGAAAGTGGCCCTGGAAGAACGATTCGTTGATGCTGACTTGTTTGATTCCGACTATCCGTTCCTTCGGGACCAACTCGACAATTCGATCGACCAGAAGAAACGGATAGCGATGCGGCAGGAGTTTTTGAATTGCCAGGGAATCGAGGACTGTTTCCATTATGGGCATTGCCAATTGGCGATTGCCAGTTGGCAATTGGCAATCTCGTTACTATGGCGTGGGCGTCGTCGCTGCGGCCGCCGGATTCTTGCTGTTGAAGTCCGCGATGAACGCGCGAGTGATGTTGGTGCTCTCCTCGAAGTAAAGCAGCGGCACAGCGGCGCCATCGATAACTACGTTGATGCCACGCGCTTTGGCAAACACTTCAAGCGCGGCGCCGATTTCAAGTTGCAACGGCTGGAAGAGTTCATCGCGGCGCTTGTTGTAAGCGGTTTGGGCGTCTTCAGCCCTGCGCTGAACATCCTTCTTCAGTTGTTCGAGCTGATCGACTTTGACCTGTAGTGCGGGTTGATCGATGGGTGTTCCAGCAGGCGCGGCACGAAGCTTCGTAATCTCGGCCTCGAGAGCTTCACCGCGCGTGCGCAACGCGTTCAAATCGTCTCTGGCCTTCTGAAATTCGCCATTTAGTTTGTTGACTACGGTAGTGAACTTCAGAATGCCGGTCTTCGCATCCATGAACTCCTGGGTGTTAATGATCGCGATCTTGCTCGTCGGCAAAGCGACAGTGGCTTGCGTGGCCGGTGCTGCTGTTGCCGGTGCTGTGGCAGTAGGCGTCGGTCGTGGAGTAGCAGGTGCTCCTGGACGTGGTTGTTGCGCGACTGCCGTAGTGGCGAGCGCTACGAGGATAAGAATCGGAAAGAGAGAGTTTCTAATCATGATAGTTGAGGGGCCTCCAGCATGGAGGCCCCGGGCTAAATTAAATCTCAACGTGCAACTAAGGACGCGCTGGCGTTGCCGGTGCAGGCGCCGCTGGCGTTGTAACCGCAGCAGTCGCCGGGTTCTTGCTGTTGAAATCATTGATGAATGCACGCGTGATATCGATGCTGTCAGCGGCGTAAGCAAAGGGAACGCTGCTGCCGTCGACAATCACGGTAATCCCACGTGACTTCGCGAAAGCTTCGAGGGCTTTGGCGATGTCCTGCTGCAACGGAAGGAAGATCTCCTGACGGCGCTTCTCGAAAGCAGCCTGGGCGTCCTCACCCTTGCGCTTGTACTCGATATTGGCCTGCTCGAGTTGATCTCGCTTCTGTCGAATCGTGTTTGGATCGGCGACAGCTTGGGTGTCGTTGATCTCTTTGGTCAGCGTGGCGATTCTGGTTTGCAGATTCTGAAGGTCGGTCTCGCGCGGCTGAAACTCGCGCTTCAGCGTGTTCGACAAAGTAGTGAACTTTGCGATGCCCGTTTTCCCATCCAGAAATGCATCCGAATAGATCACGGCCATTTTGCTCTCTGGAACGGCTACTGTGGCAGGAGCCTGAGGCTGCGTTGCCGGGGGGGTTGCCGGTGGTCGTTGGGCTTGTGCTGACGCGGAAACTGCAACAGTCGTCAGCAGGCCGACCGCAGCAAAAAGGCTAACTATCTTCATAACTTGTATTACTACTCCTTACGTTGAGGGTGAACTGGACAAACCTTTTAGTAGCTGGCCAGTCACCGTGGGTTGGCTCAAGTATTAAAAGGTTCGCCCTACACTAAAGCGAATGACTCTCTTCTTTTCGTTAAAGAAGAAGGGGAACCCATCAATAAACTGGTTCGGCCGCGCATTGGGATTATACGCAAAGATCAGGCGAAACGGTACATTGATGACCGGTACCTGGACCCTGACTTCCATGCCTAAACTCGACCGGTAATCGCCCAGACTGTCAAACAAACTCTCGGACAATTTGACGACGCTGTTGGTCTGCGCTTCGCCGCGGAGGAATACCGGTTGGAAGCCACGAGGCAACAACGTTATCGGGTTGATGTCGCCCGTTTGGGCGGCCTCGAGCTCTGCCTGGCTGACGATGCGATTGTCGCGTGCGACGAGACTCAAAAACGCGGAGGATGCGAGGGTCGGATTGTTGCACAGCGCCAGTGAACTCAAACTAATAGGCACGTTCTGGTTGAACCTCGCACACGGCAGCACGCCGGTCGTCGCCAGAAACGGCTGGTCCGGAAGGAACTCGCTGGAGAACGCCTGGTCGCTCTTGCTCCTGAGATTAAACGTCGTACCGATATCGGCGAAAGCCGCGAGACTTACCGCGTCGCCGATGATGGGAATTCGATACTCGAAGTTGCCAAGTATTTGTGTATCGCCGCCGACTGACGTGAACGATCGCGGCAAGCGCGCAACGTTAGCGCCGGTTGCTCCCGTAAACGTTCCCAGCGTGATCGCTGACTGCGCCGGAAGTTCAGGTACTGCGTCGATAGGACCAGAGGCGGTCGACGAGAACTGGACGTTGCGCGACGTGATAAATGAATCAACCGGCGCGATCGGACTGATCGAACGCACGTTGTAACCGCGAATCGTAAACTCGTCGCCGAGGAAGAAGCGTTCAAAGATCGGGATGCCGTCGACGAACGCGAGCGAGTTTGCGTTTCTTACTTTATCGCTGATCGCAAAACTGCCGACTGTTCCCGCGATGATGCGGAAACCAAACACTTCCGGTCTTGGCGATTTCTTGCGGCGCACCGGGAAAAACTGCGTGTACGAGATCGTCGGTTGGTAAGTGCGAACGTCGCCAAGCAGTCCAGCGAAGGCTATCGCCGCTGACAATTCACGACCACTGGTTGGGTCGATGCTGGCGTTCCGCGTATCGTACGAGAACGTCGTTGTGATGCGGCTCGTCAGAATGTTTGGCTGTTTGTAGATGACCGGAATGAAAGTAGTCGGATTGTTCGGATCGTTCCCTTCCGGATCCTTCACCGAAGAAAGCGACAACTGGTACGAAGCGCCGACGCGCGAAAACTGTGTAAACCTGCGTTTCCGATAAAACTCTGAAAGCGGTGCACTAATATAGATCGAGCCACCGTACGAGTCGCGCGTAAACAGGTTCGTCTCGTCGATGTCCTGGAAGTTGAACTGCTGGTTGATGATGTCCTGTTGCGCTTGCAGGTTCTGCGAAAGGAACGTGCCTTCGCCGAAGAACTTTTGCGAGAACACGAACACCGAGAAGCCCGCGCTGATCGGCCTGTCTTTGATGTACGGCTCGGTAAACGAAAACTGGAACGAGCGCTGGCGGTTGCCGGCTGCCATCACGAACGAAAGAACTTCACCGCGGCCGAGCAGGTTGTTCGTCGAGTATTCGAGTCCGAAGAACGAACCGCCAATGCCGGAGATGCCGCCGTTGAACGAGATCTGCTGGCGTCCGCGTTCGCTGACTTTGAGCGAGAGATCGACGGTCGCTTCTTCGTCGTTCGTGCGACGATCGACGTCTTTGTCTTTATCGATCGGATTGAAGTATCCGAGCTGGTTCAGTTTGACGACTGAGTATTCCCAGTAAGCGTCGTTATAAATGTCGCCTTCGTTGATCAGCACTTCGCGGCGCAACACGTTGTCGCGTGTGAAAGTGTTGCCGACAAATTCGAGGCGACGCAATGTGAACTGCTTACCTTCTTCGATCGTGACTGTGAAATCGACGACGCCTTCGTTCGGATTCTGCGGATTGTCGTGGAAGGTCGGCACCGGCTCAGCGGTGTACTCGATGAAGCCCTGTTGGCCGTAAAACTTCTTCAGATTTTCAAACAAGCCTTTGGTGACTTTTTCACCGTCCGCGACGTCGCCCTTTTGCAGGCCAATAACTGCTCTGATCTGATCTTCGGAGAAAATCGAGTTGCCTTCAACTTTGAACTCGCCGAGTCGATAAACCTTACCTTCGAAAATCGGTACCGTGATGCGCAAGCCCTCGTCGACAGAAGAAAGCAGCGGCAACGGAAGAATCGGAAAACCGGTACGACGACGACCGACACCTTCGATTCGCGGCTCACCGTGTCGCGCCTGTAGGTAGCCCTTGGAGCGCATGTAGTTGTCGACGAGACGCAGATCGTATTCAAGCTTCTCGCGGTGGAGAATGTCGGAACCTTTGAAACGAGTGATCAGCCCCGCTTCTTTGACGTACTTCATTGCGCCGCGAAGTGCGCCATCGCTGAAAACTGTGTTGCCTTCGAACTGAATATCAACGACGCGAACGCGATCGCCTTCGCTAATTTTGAAGTTGACGGCTAGTGACGTCGCGGAAACTTCTTCCGTTTCCACGTCGACAACCGCGTTCGGATGGCCGCTCTCGGAAAGTAGTTCCTTGATTACTCGCTGGGCCGTGCGGACCTTCACCGGATCGTAAATGTTTTCTTTAGCAACACCCACACGTCGCTCACGAAATGCCTTGAGCACGTCCGATTCCTGTACGCTCTTCAAACCGTCAAACGTCAGGTCGCGAATGATCGGGAGTTCTTTAACTTCGAAAATAACGTTCACGCCTCCTCGCGGACCGTTCTCGGTGAACACGCGAGTCGCCGTTTTATCGAAGAATGTTAGTGAAAGCAGTGTCTGGTAATCGCGTTGGACCGCAGCTTCGCTGTATGGATCGCCGGGCCGGGTTTGAATGTAGTAAAGGATGTCGTCTTTTCTCAGACGACGATTACCAATAATGTCGACACTTTCTACGAGACGTTGGGGTTGGGGTTGGGTCTGCTGGGCCTTAACTTGTCCGGCGGCGGCAAAGATTGTGATAAGTCCAGCGAGTAAGCCCAAAAAGAAGAGCCGAAGCGCGCGATATGAGTGCATAGGCACCAAATTCCCTCAGTAGTTCTTGCCGGGCCTCAGAAACTTCGGGGAGCTTATGAGTGAAATACTAATCCGAGACTGAAATTTAGGTAAAAATCCCGCTGCTGAACTGGGTAAAGAGACAGCAACTTTGATTCCGTCCTAATAGAGCCAGTTGCCAACTTTTAAGCAGCAAAGTGGCGCATTATAAGGCAAAAAAGGGGAAAGTCCAAAGGCGTGAAATCCGATGGATCCTTGTTCTACCTTTAGAGAACAATAGACCCGAAAAGACCTAAGACCGTTGGCATTTATCGTTTGTCATTTGCCGTTTGTCATTTTTCATTGGACGAGCGGCCGGGACTTTCCAATGACAAATGACCAATGAAAAACGATATATGGAAAATGGTCAGTGGATCAGCAGGGCGTCGTCTGGGGTTTCCACCTCAACGGGACGGAAATCGATCTCCTGTCCATTCAAGAAAACTTCGATAACCGTAGCGCCCTCGAGTTGACCCTGAATCAACGCCTCCGAAAGGGGATCTTCCACATACTTCTGCAACGCGCGCCGGATTGGACGGGCGCCGTACAAGCGATCCGCGCAGGTCTTGTCGACAATCCACCGCTTAGCGTCATCCTTGAGTCGCACCTCAAAACCGTGACGCGTCATTGTCCGGTTGATCTGATCGACCTGCAACTGCACGACGTCGAGCAATTCGACGTCCAAAAGCTGGTCGAAGATAATGATCTCGTCGAGGCGGTTGATGAATTCCGGATTGAACGTCTGGCGAACAGCGGCCATAACCATTTCTTCCATCTTTTCGCGGCTCGAATCAGTATTTGCCTGGAAGCCGAGCGTGCCCTTCTTCTGGATGAAGCGGGCGCCGATGTTGGACGTCATGATGATGATCGCGTTTTTGAAATCGACCGTGTTGCCGAGTGCGTCGGTCAGAATTCCATCTTCAAACACCTGTAGCAGGATGTTGAAAATGTCCGGGTGCGCTTTTTCAATCTCGTCAAACAGCAGCACCGCGTAAGGTGAACGCTTGATCCGCTCGGTGAGCTGGCCGCCTTCTTCGTGACCAACGTAACCCGGAGGCGATCCGATCAATTTCGAGACGGAGTGTTTCTCCATGAACTCCGACATATCGAAGCGGATCAGCGCGCGTTCGCTGCTGAACAGAAAACTAGCGAGCGAGCGGGCGACTTCCGTCTTTCCCACGCCAGTCGGACCGAGAAACAGGAACGACCCAACCGGACGCAGCGGGTTCTTGAGTCCCGCACGTGAACGGCGAATCGCGCGCGCCAAAGCCGAAATGGCGGGTCGCTGCGAAATGACCCGCTTGTGCAATTCGGCCTCAATACGCAGAAGTTTCTTCGTCTCTTCTTCCTTCAACGAGTTAACCGGGATGCCCGTCCAGCGAGCAATCACGTCTTCGACGTCGTCGCGCGTAACTTCAGCGGACACGAGCGCGTCTTCCTGCGTCGCGCGCAGGCTCGCGCCGTCGTAGGAACGGGACGACCAGTCGTTCAACTCGTTCCAGTCCGCAAGATTGCCTTGCTCGCGACGGACGCGCAGCTTCACACGCGCGCCGGCTTCGTCGATTACGTCGATAGCTTTGTCGGGAAGGAAACGATCGGGAATGTAACGATGCGACTGATAAACCGCGGCTTGAAGCGCGTCGTCGGTATAGCGCACCTGGTGAAAGCTCTCGTAACGTTCGCGCACTCCGTCGAGGATGCTTACGGCTTCTGCTTCCGACGGTGGCGGAACTTTCACTGCCTGGAAACGACGTTCAAGCGAACGATCTTTTTCGATCGACTTGCGAAACTCCGCAGGCGTGGTCGCGCCGATGCACTGAATCTCGCCACGCGACAAAGCCGGTTTCAAAATGTTGGCGGCGTCGAGTGAGCCTTCCGCCGAACCCGCGCCGACAAGCGTATGCAACTCGTCGATGAAAACAATGTACTGCGGGTTCTCAACCAGCTCGCGCATGATCTGTTTCAAGCGCTCTTCAAACTGGCCGCGGTATTTTGTACCCGCAACGATCAGTGAAAGGTCCAACGAAAGGATGCGCTTGTTCTCTAGGAACGAAGGAACGTCGCCGCGCACGATGCGTTGGGCCAGGCCTTCGACGATCGCAGTCTTACCAACACCGGGTTCGCCGATCAATACGGGATTGTTCTTCGTGCGCCGGCAAAGGATCTGCACGACGCGTTCGATTTCGGCTTCGCGTCCGATGAGCGGATCGAGTTTGTCGTTTCCGGCGTCCTCAGTCAGGTCGCGCGAAAACTCGACAAGGTGCGGTGTGTCTTTTTTCTGCGAGGTGCGTGCATCGGCTCCCGACTGACGGGCGATCTCGTCGCGCACAGCATTCAATCTCAGACCGCGTTCATAAAGAATCTCGGCCGCCATCGAACGTTCTTCACGCAACAGTCCCAGCAGGAGATGTTCGGTACCGATGTGGCGATGCTGGAGCCGGTCGCTCTCTTCGTGGGCGTAGGCCAGCACGTGCTTCGTTTCCGGAGCAAGCGGTAGTTCAACCGAGGTTGAAATCTTCTCGCGCAGCAGCGTTCGGCCTTCGATCTCCTTGCGAATCGACTCAATTGAAACCTGGGCGCGTGGGAAAAAGCGTCCGGTGAGTGTTTTGTCTTCTCGCATCAGACCCAGCAACAAATGTTCGGGTTCAATTGCCGGAGCTCCAAACTGCGAGGCTTCGTACCGGGCGAAAAAGATCACACGGCGCGCTTTTTCTGTGTAGCGTTCGAACATCTTGATTACGTAAAAAACTCTTTATGATTACCAAGCCGGGCAAAACTGCTGCCCGGCAACTTGGCGGGCATTATAACCCATGAATGAAAGGGTACGAAGCTTTGTCTTATTTATTAGGATAAAAGGTTTAACGTAACCGTTTTTTCACACATCCGAGGGTGCTTTCAGGCGTCCTCCATCCAATACGAAAACGTGATCGCATAAACTCGCCAGGCTCGCGCTGTGTGTGGCCATCACGGCCACCGCGCCGTTGTTGCGAACATAACTAACGAGCGCTTTTCCCAATTCTTCGCCGATTGCGGCGTCCACGTTGCCCGTTGGTTCATCGGCCAGCAGCAGCCGCGGGTGCGTAACGAGCGCCCGTGCCAAGGCCACACGTTGTTGTTCGCCACCCGACAAGTGCGAAATGGGATGGTCTTCGCGGCCCGTAAGATGCGCGTCCTCAAGGAGATTCGCAGCCCGGCTGTAAGCGTACGCGCGCTTCTCGCGAGCGATCAGTAATGGCAACGCGACGTTCTCGATGGCGGAGAGATCAGCCAGCAGGTAGTGAAACTGGAACACGAATCCAATCTGCTGGCGCCTGAGCGCGGCCAATTTACGCGGATTCAGATCCGTTATTTCGTTGCCATCGAATGTGATCGTTCCGTGATCCGCCGTGTCGAGTCCGCCAAGCAAGTGCAGCAACGTGGACTTCCCCGACCCGGATGGTCCAGTGATCGCGATCGCCTCACCATGCTTCGCGACAAACGTGACCCCTCGCAGGACCTCGATTCGGTCACCACTCGGAGACAGAAAACTCTTTCGCAGATCGACAACGTCGAGTCCGAAATCAGCCATCACGCAACGCCTCAACCGGACGCAACCGAGCGGCTGCGCGTGCTGGATAGATCGTGGCCAACACACTCAACGCGAACGCAACCAACGCCGCGAGGAGCGTTTCGCTGAAGGTCGCATTGAGTGGCACGTTGCTGATCGAATACACGTCAGCAGGCAAACTGACGAGTTGGAAATAGTTTCCGACAAAGCAAGCCGCGAGGCCCAACAACATTCCGGCCATTGCGCCTATCGCACCGACCACCGCCCCTTCGATGATGAACAGCAACATCACTCCGGTGCGTGTCGCACCCAGCGTGCTGAGCACTGCGATATCACGTCGTCGCTCGACTACTACGAGGATCAGCATCGTCGTAATGTTGAGCGCGGCGACCGCGATGATTAGACCAATGATGAAGAGGCCCATTCGTCGTTCGAGCGCGAGGGCGGAGAATAATGGCTGGTTCGCTTGTTGCCAATCGATCGTCGTGTACTCCTGGCCCAACGCGGACTGAACGCGCTCGGCCACGTCTTTCACGCGATCGGCGTCTCGCACCTGAACGCTCATCAGCGATGCGGAATGATTGCCACCTACGAACGTCGAGGCGAGACGAAAGTCGACGTAGATCCACGTCGAGTCGTACTCGAACAAACCCGAACGAAACACACCGGCAACGCGCAGGCGTCGCATCGTTTCACCGCCTGCTTCGTTCGCCGGAATGACTTGGAAGACATCGCCGACCGAGATTCCGATCCGGCTCGCGAGATCTGTCCCAACAACGGCGGGTGGAATGCGGTTTTCACTCAACTGTGATTGATCGAACAGCGGATCGAACGAACCTTCGATCAGCCATTTGCGTGCCTGAGATGTTTGCCCCGACTGGTTCTCAGTACCTCGCATCACCGCATACGCCGCACCTTTCGATCCGCGCGCGAGACCGCCGTCGTACGTAGTCGCCGAAGCGCTCTCGACGCCGTCGATCTGTTGTAGACGTCCAGCAAGGTTTGCGTAGTCGGTGATCGGCAGTGCATCGGTGCGCAAAACGCTCAGGTGCGCCGTGCCCTGCAAAATCTTTTCGCGCATCTCGTCGCGAAAGCCGTTCGACAAGGCAAACGTGACGATCAACGCCGCCACGCCCATAGTGATGCCGAGCATCGCCGCAATAGCCGTAACTCGCGCAAGTCGTCGTTTCTGACGCGACCGAAGATAACGAACGGCAAGAAAGAATTCGTACGGCATCGTCTAAGTTCAGAACTTCTGTAGCGAACCTCTACGTCGCGGCTTTGCCGCCTGATGTGCGGCGAGGCTTGCCTCGCCGTGCGTCGAATGAAGGCTTTGGGCTGCGCCCTTGGTTCCTAACGGCGTCCAGGCGGACACTTCTTCGTGTCTTCGGGCCGGTTTTCCGGTAACAGTAGTTTCAGATTCGGATGGTCGGGCGCAGTCGGATCGCCCACCGGCCGTAACTCGTAAATCGTGTCTGTGACGCGACGAAAACTAAAATGATTCCCGAGCTCGACAATCATCGGGATCTCGTCGCGTTGCCAACTGCACGGCAACCACCAGCGCGGATCGGCGTCGAGAAAAACGCGGCGTCCTTGCGTAAGATGGTTTTCGACCGTCGAAAAAAGTTTATCCCCAGGCCATCCGCCGCCCGTGCCGATAGTTTGCCAGTCGCGATCGCCGATAATGGCCCAATAGTGGACCGCGATCGTCTGCGCACCCGAAATCATGATCGCGTCAGGCGGAACCGACTCGAGTCGCTGCCTGTAATCGCGACTCATCGCGCGCCGCTGAATAAACTCAAAACTAATCGGCCGCACAGCAATGAAAAAGATTATCGCGAACAGTAGTATCACCCCCGACCACGCGAACAGAGCGCGACGCTTGCTGCCGAGTTTCTTTTCGCCAATGTAAATCAACCAAACAGCGCCAAGAGGCACGAGGCCGGGTAAGCCAGTCAGAAAGTAACGCCAGTTGATCGTCGTGCTGTAGTTGAAAAACAGAACAAGGTTCGCAAAGAACGCTATCAGCCACAGCGCCAGCATCGGCGACAAACGATGCTTGCGCCATTCACGAAAGGGCGCGAACGGCAACGTCAAAAACAGCACCGGCGCACTGATAAAAAAATACAAAACATATGGACGCAGGTTGGCCAGTTCCACTGGATGCCGCGCGGATTCCTCACGCATCGACTCACGCCAGCCATGCCACAGCGCGCGATACTGCGGATCGGTCATGAACCAATAGCCAAACCATCCAAACGCAAGCAACCCAAACACAGCACACGACGCAACAACGTAAACAACCTCTCGTTTGCCAAACTTCCAACCGAAAACGAACGGCGCCAACACCAACCACGGCGCATAAAACCCAACTGTCTCGCGCAAATTCACGCCAAGTCCCATCAGCGCCGCGCCAACCAAAATTATCCACAGTTTCTTTTGCTGCACGCCACGGATGTGCACGATCAGCGCCAACGTCAAAACGAGCACTGACGGAACGTCAGTCATTACCTGCCCGCCGTAAAGCACAAACACCGGCGAAAAGACGACGAGCAACGACGCCATCGTCGCGACGAAAAGCGAAGCGCTCAAGTCGCGAGCCAGCACCCACACCGCCACGACGGCGATCGGCGCCTGAGCCACAACCACGTATTTAAAAAGCAGGTACGCGTTTTCAGGTTGTAATTGGAAAAGACTGCGCCCGGTGACGAAAAGCAAGTGATTGCTGAAGATGAACAGATTACGTCCCAGCGCCATCGACGATGGATAGCCCGTCAGCGACAGCATCGTGTAATCGAGGCCGTCCCAGTCGCCGATAAACGGATCTACGAAGTAAAGGACGAGTGCGAGTGTGATGATTGCTGGTGGTAACCACCAGCGCCAGGTGCTCCCGAAGGATGCGGCGCGAGAGACTTCAGGCGTGTTTGTCGTCAGGGACTGGTTCAACTAGTTGAGCGTCGATCGGAGATTCCGGTCGCTTCACCATCTTTACGCGATTACCCTGCGCATTGTACTCAACTTCGTCCATGATGTTGTAGATGAGGAGCACCCCACGACCTGAAGTGCGAAACAGGTTTGCAGGGTCGCAAGGATCGGGAATTTCGCGGATATCGAAGCCTTCGCCTTCGTCTTCAACAGTGAAACTGGCTTCTTTGGCTGAGAGTTCCGCGGTGATCTTGAGCAGCTTACTGGGATCGTTCTTGTTACCGTGTTTGACGGCGTTTACGAACGCTTCATCGAGTGCGACAAAGAGGTTCGAACGATCAAGTTTGATCAAACCGAGTTTTGCAACGCGTTCCTGCAAGTACTCGAGCACGCCATTCATCAATCCAAGATCGCTCGGCAGTTCAAATTCAATCTTCTCGTGAACGTGATGCAGAACCTCGCGATCGTCGATATAACGTAGTTTGTAAGCAAGGGTCCTTTCAACTATTTCGCGTAACTCGTCGCGGTTATAGGGCAATCGGAGATAGTTCGCGGCGCCCATTTTGAAGGCTTTTACTTCGTCTGACTGTCCGTTGACGCCGTCTGAAAGGTCGCTGATGATCAGGTCGAAACTATCGAGGTCGTCACGGCTAAGCGCTTTTACGCGTTCCCCGGTCGCGACCACGTCATGGCCGAGCTCTTCAAGAGCCTGTTCGAGCAGAACACGTAACTCATCGTTATTATCCACGATGAGAATCCGGCGTTTTTCCATCCAGCTCCTATCCAGCTAAAACTGAGTTGTGCGAGGAGAGAACTTGCCGCGAGAGCACAACTGACGATCGGCTGTACGAAAACCTATCGCCGCGCGTTCGAAATATATCAGAGAATTGCGGAATTGCGCGATTGCGGAAATGCGCGAGTCGGTGCCCGTTGGCCGGATCGGTTAGTGCACCGGCGTGTTTGTTGAACGAAATCGCGCAATTCCGCAATTTCGCAATTCCATATACACTACGTCTCCTGTTCGTCCCCATGGCAAAGCCCGGAAAGCTGCAAACGTTCTTGGAATACTGGGCGGCGAAGTCCGTCCTTAGCGGTCTCGGAATGTTGCCGGGGCGTGCTGCCATCGCTACCGGGCGCGCGATGGGTGGAGTCTTCTACACGTTGGCTGGCGACCTCCGCCGCACCGCCGCCATTAATTTGAAGCTGGCATTTCCTGAGAAGAGCGACGAGGAACGAACCGTTCTGGTGCGGGAATGTTTCGCCAGTCTCGGCAGGTTGCTTGGACTGTTCAGCCAGTTTGGCACGCGTACGCGAGAAGAACTGCGCGACATGATCGAGCCGAGCGGCTTCGAACACCTCGACGCTGCTAAAAAAACCTACGGCAATCGAATAATCTTATTGACTGCTCACCTCGGTGCCTGGGAGCTGACAAGCTTCTCGTTCTCCTTTCTGGGACACCCGATGACCATTCCGGTTAGGAGAATCGACAATCCACGAATCGAGCAACTCGTCGATCGCTACCGCACCAGATTCGGTAATACAACCGTCGACAAACTGGCCGCCGGCCGTTCGATGCTCAAGATTCTGCGCTCCGGCGATAGGCACATTGGCCTCTTGCCGGACCTCAATACTCTCGACGACGAGGCCATCTTCGTTGATTTTTTTGGCGTGCCGGCTGCCACCAACTTTGTGATTGCGAAACTCGCGTTGCGCACGAACGCTCCGTTGATGCCGGTCTTTGCACCGTGGAGTGAAAAAGAGAAAAAATACTTGTTGATTGTCACTCCGCCACTGGTGCCGGAATCAACGGGCGATGAAGAGGCGGACATCCGCCGTCTGACCACGAACCTGGCGCTGCGAATCGAAAACCAGATCCGCCAGTATCCGGGACAGTGGCTGTGGGTCCACAAACGCTGGAAAACAAGGCCGCCAGGCGAGCCATCGATTTACTAGGGCGATTTACTGATATCCATGTCTTCTGTGGTTAAATATGGCCCGCTTGTGATGCGAGTTAACCGCGCTTACGAATTCGCCGACCTCTCGGACTATTCCTTCAAAGATCGGTTTTTGATTCGCGCGGCTGACCTCGCCTTTTATTCTTTGATAAACCTGATTGGCAAAACTGCGCGGTTCGAAGTTACAGGTTGGGAGAATCACGAGAAAGCCGAGACGAATGGCGGGCTTCCGATCTACGTCTTCTGGCACGATCGCATTTTTCTGACGACATACTGGTGGCGCAAGCGACGCATCGTGGTGATGACCTCGCGCAGTTTTGACGGCGAGTACATCGCGCGTTTCATTCAGCGTTTTGGATACGGAGCGGTACGCGGATCGAGCACACGCGGCGGTGTCGGCGCCATTGTCGAAATGGCGCGACTCATGCGAGCGGGTTGCACGACGGCGTTTACGATCGATGGACCAAAAGGTCCGCGCTACGTCGCGAAGATGGGTGCGGTGATGCTGGCGAAGAAGTCAGGACAGCCAATACTTCCCGTCACCATGGCGCTGGACCGTTACTGGACGACACCAAGCTGGGACAAATTTCAGATCCCCAAGCCGTTCACGCGCGCTCGCATTTACGTGGCGCCACCGATTTACGTCCGAGCCGATGCGGATGACAACGTCCTCGCAGAAAAACGCAACGAACTACAACAGGCCCTCGACGAGTTGAACAAACTCCCGGTGTAAGATTCTGGTGCTTTGTGCTTGGTGCTTTGTACTTAGTTAACTTGCTTATGAGCATAGCGTCATGAAGAACGAGCACAAAGAACAAAGTACAAAGCACAAAGTACAAAGCACAAAGCACTCGGGCTATGTCGCTTTTATTGGGCGGCCAAATGCTGGCAAATCGACTCTGCTGAATCGATTGGTTGGGCAGAAGATCGCTGCCGTCTCTGATAAACCACAGACCACTCGCTTTCGCATCCAGGGAATCATCACGAAACCGGAAGGCCAGGTTGTGTTCGTCGACACACCTGGCGTGCATCAACCGGGTTACGAACTGAACCGCCGCATGATGGCTGCCGTTCAGGATGCGCTGCTCGGCGTCGATCTCGTCGCGCTGATCCGAGACGCGTCGGTGCCGACCGGGAACGGCGATCGTTTCGTCCTCGACCTCATCAAGCGTTTCGAAAAGCCCGCCCTGCTCCTGCTAAACAAGATCGATAAACTCGAAGACAAGTCGGCGTTACTGCCGCTGATTGACTGGTATCGCAACGAATATGACTGGCGCGAAATTATCCCGATCTCCGCGCTCAAGGATGAGATGACCGATGTGTTGGTCGAGAGCGTCTTGCGCCATCTGCCGGAAGGCGAGCCTATTTTTTCGGAAGACGAGCTGACGGATCAGTCGTTGCGAGTGTTAGTGGCGGAGATCGTGCGCGAGAAGGTCTTGCGCGCAACCGGGGATGAGATCCCGTACGTGACTGCCGTCGTTACCGAGCGCTACGAAGAAGTGCGCGAAGACTTCGCGAGGATTCATTGCCTGATTGTCGTCGAAAGGACTTCGCAAAAGAAGATCGTCATCGGCAAGGGCGCGAGCCGTTTGAAAGAGATCGGGATCTCGGCGCGTCGCGATATCGAGGCGTTGGTGGGCCATCGCGTGCATCTCGAACTGTTTGTGAAAGTGGAAGAGGATTGGCGCAACGACGCGCGGCTGCTCGATGAGTACGGATTACGATGAACTGGCAAGCGTTGGATGTGGATATTGAACCGCACGCGTGCGAAGCGGTTGAGTATGCGCTAATGGAAGCAGGCGCGCTCGGGACAGAGTCCACGGATACGAAAGTAACCGCCTATTTCTCGGAAACACCGGATCGTGAAGCCGTTAGAGCTGAGTTGTTTGAAGCGCTACGCATTTATGAACTTCCGTCGTCGGCTGTTCGTGACATGAACCTCCGCGAGGTTCCGAATCGCGACTGGCTCGCAGAGTGGAAGAGGAACTGGCAACCGGTTGAGGTTGGACGCTTCGTTATCGCGCCGCCATGGACCGAGATTGCCGAAGCGCCTGGTCGGATAGTGATTCGCATCGAGCCGGGAATGGCTTTCGGTACCGGAACGCATGAGACGACGCGCTTGTGTCTCGACGCAATCCAGAAACATTTTGCGGGTGGAAGTTTTCTCGACGTGGGCACGGGAACCGGAATACTCGCGATTGCGGCGGCGAAGATGTTTCCCGATGCACGCGTCGAAGCGTGTGACACCGACGCCGAAGCAATTGAGATCGCGCGTGAGAACGCGAAGGCTAATGGTGTCGACAACATCGAATTCCGAATCGGATCGATCGAAGAAACAACACCGTCGGCGGATCTTGTCTGCGCAAATCTCACCGCTGACGTGATATTCCAAATACTTCCGGCGCTGATCGGTGTTACGTGTGGAAAGTTAATACTATCTGGAATTCTTGAAACACAGATTGATCAAATCGTTACCGAACTTGGAAAAGTCGAGATCACGCAGGACGGAGAGTGGGTTGCGATCGTAGTGTGAACACATGACTCGTCGCAGGTTCTTCGCGCCACCGAGCGCGTTCAACTTTAGCAAGCGCGTCGTCACGCTGAGCGCGGACGAGGCGCGTCACTTGCGCGAAGTGCTGCGGTTAAAAGTGGGCGACGAAGTACAGGTGTTTGACGGAGCGGGACGTGAGTTTCGTGCGGTTGTGTCGCAGGCGCGACGTGAGACTGCCGAACTCGAGATGGGAGACGAGATCGGATCACCCCAATCTGAGTCGCCGTTGCAACTGACGCTCGCCGTCGCATTGTTAAAAGGTGAGAAATTTGATCTCGTGGTTCAGAAAGGAACGGAACTCGGCGTCAATCGTTTCATTCCGCTTGTCACTCGTTATGCTGACATTCGTTTGCGCGACGACTCGGATGCAGCGAAACGCGTCGCACGCTGGCAGCGCATCGCGCTCGAGGCGACGAAGCAATGTGGAAGATCAGTGGTGCCTGAAGTCGAAAAACCAATTCCGTTCGGAGCATTGATTGGTGAAGAACACCAATGTCTGATGTTTTCGGAACGCGATGGTCAGACCTTGAAGACCGATCTAAAAGCCGAAAATCTCACCGCCATTATCGGGTCGGAAGGTGGGTGGTCCGATGAAGAATTGGAACAAGCGCGTGCGGCCAATGTGGCCGTAGTAACTTTGGGCGGGCGCGTCTTGCGGGCGGAAACTGCCGCCATCACCGCCACCGTCCTATTGCAGCACTTGTATGGCGATCTAAAGTAGCTCAAAATGGTCGGGAACAAAGGATGCCTGGAGGTCGTTTGACTCGGCAAAGCCACCCATGACCAAAGAAGAAGCAGTTGAGAAAGCTCGAAACGATCTGGCGCAGCGGTTGAAAACTGACGCGTCGAAAATCGGCGACGCATCGGTCGAAGACACCGATTTTCCCGATATGGCACTCGGCGCCGCCGAAGACGACGAGATGAGCGGGCAGATGATGTCGAGCGGATGGCGCATCCGTCTTTCCGCCGGCGGCCACGCTTACGAATACCGTGCCGACAAAAACCAGCTTCGCCTTTATAAGTACAAAGGGAAGAACTACCGGATTTGAGCTTAGTGCTGTTCTTTGATAGTTGTCAGTAGTTTGTGGTCAGTTGCAGTTCCGAGGATCAATGGATTATGGATTGCGGACTACTGACCACTGCCAAAGCACTAAGCACAAAGTACCAAGCACTAAGCACCAAGAGGTACCACCATGAACCGCAACAATTTCATGATCCACGTGGCGCTCGCCATCGTCCTCATTCTCGTCGCCGCCTTTGCCGGCCAACTCAATCGCTGGCGGAAGCACTGGAAGTCGCAGATGCGCATCGTTCCTGCCGAGGAGAAGAAACGCCCTCAAACTGCTGAAGAGGTTGCGATCGCGGAAGCGCGTGCCCACGGCAGGCCGGAAGTGCTGGTCAAATTCAAGAGCGGTGTGAGCATGGACGCGATCGACGCGTTAAGTGCTCGATTCAACGATCAGGTCGAAGACCGTATTGAGAACGCGCCCGGATGGATAGCGATAGACGACCTCGACGATGCGAATTCCGCCGCGACCGTTCGGGAGTACCTGTTGTTGCCGGAAGTCGAATACGCCGAAGAGAACTTCGAGATCAGTCTTAGCGAAGCAGTGGACAGTTCGATCGTTCCGGTCTTTCCGCGCGACCCGCAGTTTATTGAGCAGTGGGCGCTCGCGAATTCCGGCCAACGCGGCGGCAAGGAAGGCGCCGATATCAGTGCTCCGCTCGCCTGGGGCGTCACGACCGGCAGCCAGGAAGTTGTTGTTGCCGTGCTCGATACGGGCGTCGATTACAAGCACGAGGATCTGGAGCCCAACATGTGGACCAGGCCGGCAAGCATGGAAGCCTATCAGGACGATCAGCTTGGCCCCGTCGACGACGAACGCGGTTTCAATGCGATTGTGAACGAGTCTGATCCTATGGACGACAACGGGCACGGCACCCATTGCGCCGGGATTATCGGCGCGGAAGGTGAAAACGACCTTGGGATCGCGGGCGTAAACTGGAAAGTTCGCATCATGCCGTTGAAGTTTATGAATGCTGGTGGTTCAGGCACGACGAAAGATGCGATCGAAGCGATCAACTACGCGATCAATCGCAAGAAGGCAGGCGTGAACGTGCGGATCATTAGCGCGAGCTGGGGTTCGACGCAGCGGTCACGCGCCCTTGAAGATGTGATTCGCAAGGCGTACGAGGCCGATATTCTTTTCGTTGCGGCAGCGGGAAATTCGAGTGTGAACAATGATCGCATGCCGCATTTTCCGTCGAGCTACAACGTGCCGAATGTAGTGAGTGTGGCGGCGCTTGATCGGAATGATCAGCTCGCGAAGTTCTCGAATTGGGGTGTGAAGAGCGTCGCGATTGGCGCGCCCGGTGTTGACATACTCAGCACGTGGCTCGGGAATGCTTACGAAGAGAAGTCGGGAACGTCGATGGCGACGCCGGTCGTTGCCGGAGTCGCTGCGTTGATCGTTGCGGAGCATCCGCGCATGGCAGTCGACGACGTACGCAAGAAGCTGTTGGCGTCAACTGATCCGATTGTCGCGTTGAAGGGTAAAACGGTTACTGGCGGTCGTATTAACGCGGCGAAAGCCCTCGAGTAGATTGAGTTTAGTGCTTCGCTTCGTTCTTTGGTCTTTGTACTTTGTTCTTTGTCTGTGTGTGTTAACGAACAAAGAACTAAGCACTAAGGACCAACGATCATTCACGGCTGCGTCAGTTTCTTTTTGCCTTCGAGCGCTTCCCGATAGGCGCCACCGCGCACGTCACCCAACTTAATCGCCTCATCGAACGATTTCATAGCCTCGGCCGGGTTTTCGAGGAAGGCGTTGATGCGTCCCATCGACTCGTGCGCTCGCGAGAGGAGCGCCTTGTCAGTCTCCGGCGAAGCGGCCGCGATCGCCAACCGGTACTGGCCCAACGCACGATTCAGGCGCTGCGCCTGGACCACTTCATCCGTCGCGTCCGTGGCCGCGAGACTCGCCGCCTGGCCGAGCGCGAAAAATATCCGCGGCTCGCCCGGATAACTCGCAAGCATCTCTTTCAATCGTGATTCGGCGTCGTTGTAATCCTTCCGCCGCATGGTTTCTTCAACTGCCGCAAGATCTTTCACCAACGCCGCATCACGACCGGTAGGCTCAACGTTAGTACTTTCTGCCGCCTTACGCGCCGCCAACCGAGCCTCACGCGCCGCGTTTGCCCGCCGCACAGTGTCGGCATACTCCGACGGGCGACGGATCTCCCGCAACGGATCGAACGAAGCGATCATGTCAGGAAAGAAGTTCGCCAGATCGAACCCAGCACTCTCGATGCCTTTCAATTGATCGCCAAAGAAAAACGCGAGCACCGCACCGCGCTCATACTCCTCAGCAAGTCGCGCCACAGTCTCGTCCTGGATCTCCTTCATCTGGTTCTGAGCATTTATGCCAATCGCTTTGCGATCGGCCTCGGTCTTCGCGGCCGCTAACATCGCCCGACTCGCTCGCCCAAGCGCTTCGAGCGATCGCATTTCGACATAGCGCGCATCTGCTGCCGCCACCAACGATCGTCCCACACTGAGAAACACGTCCGGACTCACCTGCGAACCCGCTTTTTGCCGCTCGCTCAAGATCTGCTTGACCGCATCGCGACGTAGCGCGACATCCTTATTGAATCGCAACACCATGGCGTCGATCACGTATTGCAAGTACGCACGCCGCAACTCCGAGGAGCTCGGATCGGTGCCCTCGGGAACGATGGCGTAGTAATCGTCGCCAATGATGCGAAAGTTGATTGCCCCACGTGGCGTCAGAAGATCGGGCAGGATTAGGAAGCGTCGATCTTTAGTGCGGTAGGTGTACCTCTTTTGTTCTTTGTCTTTCTTTGTCGTCGGCGCCTTGATCTCAACTCGCTCTGATGACGTCGTGATCGGCCGCGTGTGCAGATAGGTCAAAAGACTTCGGACCATCTCGGTCGCCGGGGCGCGCAGTCGATCGCCTTCAGCCTGATAAGCACGAACGTACTCGATCATACGTTCGTCAATTCCGGATCGACGGTAGAACTCCTGGACCAACGGCGCGAAGTCGAGCACTTCCAAAAGGCCCGCAGGCATATCGTTGTCGCGCGCGGGCGCTTCGAGCGCGGGCGGTGGGCTCAACGCGAGCGCCAGGGAAACGAAACGTGCCGCCTGGTCTGCCGGCGTCGCGGGCGACGGCAGGCGATTGCGCTCGTAAAACGTTTTCATGCGCGCGCGCAAATCAGGATCGAGATTGGCGAGGTCCTTGCGAACCTTGGCGCGGAAACCCGTCGCTGCGCGGCCCGGCGGCAGCGGATCGAATCCGGCTGCTTCCAACGCCGCCATCACGACGATCAGTCGCTGGTCCGCCTGAAAATCGACACCGTATTCTGAGACTTCAAATGTTGCGACAGGGCGTTGCTGCACTGGTTGTGGCTGTGTTTGTGACCAGGCAACACCGCACGAAAGGACCAAAATTAACGCGGCAAGTAGAGACTGCTTCATGAGACTGCTTTATTCCGTCTTAATCTATGTTTCCGCAAGGCCCACAATGTTATCGGATAAGCTAGTAGCGAACAAACGACCGACAGGACCGTCGCGCCGATGGCAAAGGGCCAAACAATGTGGTTCCAGCTCTGCAAAAACAGGCGGCGGTAATAGTCGCGAGAGAAGAGATGCGGGTCTCGTAGCAGCGCGATGCCTTCGTCCGGAATTGAGAGTGGCCGTCCGAGAAAAAATGCACCTATGGCATAGGAGAGAATGATGATCGGAACCAGCGTAAAGATTGGGTTATTGATAAACGTCCCCGTGTAAATTGCGATCTTGTTGAAACGAAAGGCAAAGGCGACGACCGTTGCCATGATCGTGTGCAGGCCTAGAAACGGGGAGAAGGCGATGAAGATCCCGATTGAAAAAGCAAGCGCCGTCCGCTCGGGTGGATCGTCGATCGCAAGCAGACGGCGAAATGCGGCACGAAACATTGGTAGGACTTTGGTCTTTGGTTTTAGGTCTTGGTCTTTAGTGCTTTGTTCTTCGTACTTGGTTTGAAATGCTAAGTACAAAGCACTAAGTACAAAGCACAAAGACCTAAGGCCAAAGACCTAAGTCCTCTATTCAAAGCTCTTCAGTGCTTCACCTTCATCCTCATAAGAGTCAAAAACGGTAAGCAGTTTTGTGATCACCAGCAGGTTCTGAACTCGATCGGTAAGGTTCAACAACTTGAGCTGGCCGCCCTGACGGCTGACAGTCGTGTAGTTGGCGATCAATTCACCGATGCCGCTCGAATCGATGTAACTGACACCGCGAAGATTGAGCAAAATCTTTTTCTTCCCGCCGGCTGAAAGGTTTCTGATCGCGTCTCGCAAAGCAATGCTGCCTTCGCCGATACGCACCTCGCCGTTCATGTCGAGAATGGTGACATCACCGGCCTGTCGTTCTTTTACGTCGAGCTCAGCCATGGTGGTTCTCCGTTCAGGGGTAGTAGTTAAGAACTACGTCTGGGTCCGCTTACTTAAAGCTATTTAGGGCGGCTCCTTCGTTGTCGTAGGTGTCAAAAACCGTCAGGAGCTTCGTGATCGTAAGTAGATCCTGGAGTTTTTGCGTCAGGTTAAGGAGCTTCAGCTGGCCACCTTCTTTATTGATTGCAGTGTAACTGGAGACGAGTTCGCCGATGCCACTGGAATCGATATAGCTGACGCCGCCGAGGTTCAAGAGAATTCGTTTCTTGCCTTCTTCGAGAAGGCGACGGACGCCAGTACGCAGCGCCACACTTCCTTCACCGATAGTGATTTTTCCGGACATGTCAAGGACGGTTACATCTCCGGCTTGACGCTCGTTGATATTCAACTCAGCCATTTCAGGAATCTCCTTTATGCAATTGCGGATTAACGGCGCTTGAGCATGCGGACTGTTGTACCACCTTCGGGCCTGATCAACCAGTCAACCTCGTCCATAAAACTGCGCATGAAAAAGATGCCGCGCCCGGAGGCTTTTAAAATGTTTTCTTCGGCAGTTGGATCGGGCACCGCTTCCGGATTGAAGCCCGCGCCCTGATCGTGCACGCTGATTTCGACAGCGTCAGGCGAGCTTTTGAGAGTAACTTCTACGGTTTTGTTCTCATCCTGGCGATTTCCATGAACGACAGCGTTGGTCACGGCCTCGCGCACGGCCATGTCGATTCCAAACGCGGCGTCTTCAGTGATGCCTGAGCGGCTAACGAATTCAGCTACCGCGGCAGCCGCGGTGGCAACCGTGTCGATGCGGCTGGGCAAACTTAGCTCGGTCGTCTCTGCTGTCACTTTTTAGAAGTCCGACGGTGTAACATGGTGGGTGTCTGGCTGTCAAGAAAACACCAGACTTAGAGGAAACACAGCCCTACGCGGGTCTTAAACAATAAAACCGAGCCCCTTCAGGGCGCGATCCAACTCTTCCATGTCGAGAGGCTTGCTGAGGTAAGTGTTGCAGCCGCTTTCCATCGCCGCTTCTTTCATGCCGTAGACGTCGAAGGCGGTGATACAAACGATCGGAACTTGCTCCCCGGGCGCTTCCAGTTTGCGGATCTCCTTGATCGTTTCCAAACCGTCAATCACCGGCATGTTCAGATCCACAACGATGAGATTAGGACGCGTTCGATGAACGACTTCGAGCGCTTCCCCGCCGTGCTCGGCTTCGATTACGCTATATCCCTTCAGCTCGAACGCTCGCTTAAGCATGATGCGAGTGTCGCGCGAGTCTTCCGCAATCAAGACGGTTGGATAAAGCGGAGTTGGCACAGAGTTCCACATGGGGCTGACTACCTTATACCCGGGAGATAAAAGGGGGAGCTACGAGCCTTCCGAAAAGATCGTCTAACAGGGGATGCCGAAACTTATAACATAATCACAATCACATTTCCTCTGTACGGCTTCGGACTGAGGTTGCGTAGTGATTGTAACTTTGTGTCGAAAATGAGGTTAACTTCCGCTCGCAAATTAAATGGACGAATTTCGCTGCCGGGCGACAAGTCGATCTCGCACCGCGCGGCGTTGATCGCGAGTCTGTCTTCGGGCAGTTCCGAGATCTCGAATTTTTCAACGGCTCAGGATTGTGCCTCGACGCTCGCGTGTCTCAAACAACTTGGAATTTCGGTTGAACTTGAAAAAGACGGGGTTTTTCGCTTCACCGGCGGCGAGAAGCTCACAGCTCCGCAGGAACCGTTGGATTGCGGAAACAGTGGTTCGACGATGCGAATCCTCGCGGGGGTCTTGGCGGGCCAGAATTTCACTGCCGAACTCGTTGGCGACCAGTCGCTGAGTTCCCGCCCGATGCGACGTATCATCGAGCCGCTCGAACTCATGGGCGCCCGCATCGATTCAACCGACGGAAAGCCGCCATTGAAGATTACGGGGTCCGATCGACTCAGCCCGATTACCTACAAACTTCCGGTCGCCAGCGCCCAGGTAAAATCAGCAATTCTTTTCGCATCGCTGTTCACGCACGGCCGCACGACCGTCATCGAGAAGTCGCCTTCGCGCGATCA
The DNA here is from genome assembly GCA_035646355.1 of Pyrinomonadaceae bacterium. Taxonomy (GTDB): domain Bacteria; phylum Acidobacteriota; class Blastocatellia; order Pyrinomonadales; family Pyrinomonadaceae; genus PSRF01. The sequence goes on from DASRPN010000121.1 coordinate 73,676, forward strand.
CACGGAGCGACTGTTCAACGGCTTCGGCGTTCCGGTAATCACTAACGACGATCTTTCGATCACGATCGACGGCCCCGCGCGATTCAGCGGCGGCGCGATCACGATCCCTGGCGATATCTCGTCCGCCGCATACTTCATCGCCGCGGCAATGTTGCTGCCGAAATCTGAATTGATGATCGAAGCGATTGGATTGAACCCGACTCGCGCGGCGTTTCTGTCAGTGTTCAGTTCCTGGGGCGCGCAGATCTCAACATCCGATTTACGCAGCGAGCACAACGAGCCCGTGGGAACGATTAATGTCAGCGGCGGTTTGCGATTTGCTGCGCGAGAGGAAGACAGGATTCTATCCGGCTCTCTGATCCCATCACTGATCGACGAACTACCGTTGCTCGCCGTTGTCGGATCGCAAGTTCCCGGTGGCATTCAGATTCGCGACGCCGAGGAATTGCGACTAAAGGAAAGCGACCGGCTGCAAGCCACCGCCAACAACTTGCGTTCTATGGGGGCAGAAGTTGAAGAGTTTGACGATGGACTCGCAGTGTTTGGGCCAATGCAACTCCGCGGCGCCTCGATCGATTCGTATGGCGATCATCGCATCGCGATGGCGTTCTCTGTTGCAGCGTTGATTGCCGAAGGTGAAACCGAGATCAAAAACTCGGAATGCGTTGCCATTTCTTTCCCCGAATTCTTTGAACTACTAGACACGCTCGCTGAGAGGTGATCCGCTGAAACTGTCTGGACCAATCGCTATCACCGGCTTCATGGGTTGCGGCAAGACGAGGGTCGCACGCGAACTCGCGCGCCAGCTGAATGTGGTCATGGTCGACCTCGACGATCAGATCACGAAGCGCGTTGGAAGACCGCCGGCACAACTAATCGTCGAGGCAGGTGAACCCGCGTTCCGCGCCATCGAGTCTGACACGCTGCGCCACGTGTTACAGATTGGCGAAGCACGAGTGATCGCGCTCGGCGGTGGCGCCTGGATTCAGGAAGGGAACCGGCGACTGCTCGATCAGTACGGTTGTATTAGTGTCTGGCTGGATGCGCCGTTCGAAATGTGTTGGACCAGAATCAGCTCTTCACAGGAAGATCGGCCGCTCGGAAGGACGCGAGAACAGGCGTTGGCCCTCTACGAACAACGCCGTCCGGTGTATGAATTAGCAAAGGTTCATATACCGATTCGTGAAGAAAATTTCGAAGAGCTGATTTCGCGCGTAGTTAGTTCATTTTCTTAAACACAAACGACATCGCTTTGTTGCCTTCACCGGCATCGATACTCGCGGTCAGTCCATCGTCAGTCTTGCGGTAGATGATGCGCTTTGGAAAGTCGTGTTGCGGATTTTCAAAGACCGCTTCGGTTGCCGAAGCGCGTGTGAGTTTGAAATCAGTGCCGGGACAACGGGCTTTCGGATGCGCGACGTAGTAAATGCCATCGGCGCGTTGCTCGATCCGCAGGTATTCGAACTCGACCGTTTTGTCGCCGGCAATCGTGCGACTGACACCCATCATCGAGCCACCCGCGACTGCGGTCCAATGTTCCTCGATCTGCCTGCGACCACCGGGAGCTGTTTGCCAGGCGCCGGCAATCCACGACAGGTCCGACATGGTCGGGGTTTGAAAAGGCGTAAGCAAGAGTAGCGTTGTGATTGTTAGTTTTAGCATTCGTTTGATTCTCCTGGAGACGCTACTTTATGACTGGTCTACGTTGAGGTATTGGAAAAATCCGACATCCGTGTCTTCCGCGTGAAGGCTTCGGTGATTGCGCTCCGTTCAGCCAACAGAACAGCGGGTGTCTGACCAGCAAACTGAGTGAAATCGCGAATCAGGTGGGCCTGATCGTAGTAACCACACTCGACTGCGATCGATGCCCATGCTGAATCAACCCGCTCGACTGCGCGAAAGACCTGCTGAAATCGGAGAATGCGACCGAGAAGCTTTGGACCAATTCCAATCTCGCGCAGGAAGCGCCGTTCCAATTGGCGACTGCTGATACCGGCTGCTGTCGCGAGTTGGTCTACTGAAACACAACCGGCCGATTCGACTATCCTGGCGGCGAGTTTAGTCGCGGATGAATGGAATGAGCCGCGAAGCAAGCGGGCAATCAACACAGATTCGATTGCTGAGGTCCTTTCGCTTAGCGACGACAGATCTTCACTCACGAGCAACAACTCACGCTCCAACTCACTGGAAAGAGTTCCGAGCTCCGCGATCTGATCCGTCAGTTCATTCATCGGCACGCGCAGGAACGGTCCGGTGCCGCCGGGATGAAACCGAATACCCAACAACTCGACGGCTCCATTCGGGGAGATAAGAATCGGACCACTCATCTGGCCGACGAGGAAGTGACGTGGTTGAAGTTCGCGTTCGTCGTTCCGGTGTTGTGAGAAGCGCTCGCCGAAGTTCAGGATCAACTCGACACAGCCGTCGGGCAGTATACGCTCCGGCGCCCCACCCGCCGATGGACCATCGTCTTCGAGCGTCCAGAAACACTCAACGAAACGATTCAGTGGCGGTCGTGAAGTAATCTCGGAATAGCGCATTTATAAGGTGCGCCGAAGAATATCACGGATCGGATAACAGGGGTGGCGTTGGGAGGCATGAGTGGTGTCTTAGTTTGCCAGCATTCTCTGCGTACCTCGGCGGTCTCTGCGACTCTGCGGTAAAACAACCGCAAAACATATAAACCGCAGAGACGCGAGAACCGCAGAGAGATACGCAGAGGAAATTAGACACCACCGCATGCCACCCCTTTCCCTAACTTAGAACACGTAACGCAGTCCGACGATGATGCGCCGGTTGCCGCCGTCCGTGCCCCATTGATTAAGGAAGTTGTTTGACGTAACTCTGGAGTCGGGAATACCGAAGTCTCGAGAGTTAGTGAAATTGAAGAAGTCAGCGCGGAGTTGGAGCCGGTGTGTTTCTCCGATCCGCGTGTTCTTCAGGATTCCGAAATCAATGTTGTTGATGCCGTCGGAGCGCAGCGTATTGCGTCCGACGTTGCCGATTCGTTGTGCAGCCGTGATCGGAGTGAAGAGCGAACGGCCACCAGCCCGGAGTATCTCTTCGACACTCATACCCGAAAGATCGAGCGTCGTATTGATATTCGGCCTGATCGCGTTTCCGACCAGCGAGGATATGCTGGCCAGCGCCCCCGCTGGGTCGGAACCGTTGAGCGGCGTAAACGGCGAACCACTCTGTAGGGCGAATTGAGAGTTGATTTGCCAGCCACCCAGAACGTGGCCCGTAAAGCCCTTCTGATCGCGGAAGTAAGGCAACTCGTAGACGAAATTGCCGGCCAGGCGGTGCGGACGATCGAAACTCGATCGCGCGCGGTCTGACCTTCGGTTGTACGAGTCTTGCGCCACGGCAATCTCGCCTGACGACACGTTGAAGATCTCAGACATCGTGTCGATGAATGAGCTATACGTGTAGTGAAGTCCGAAACTGAAACCGGCGCTCAATCGCTTCTCCAAACTCGTTTGTAGCGAGTGATAGATCGACATGCCCGAGTTGGTGCGTAGACGCGTCGGTCCCTGGTTCGGAATCACACGGCAAAAGTTGTTCGCCGCGCTTGCTTGCGTGCATCCGGGGATGGTTGGATTTGCGTCAACCGACTCGAACAGGCTCGTGCCCTTCGTGCCGACGTAGCCAACACGCAACACCAGGTCGCGCGTGAACTCGCGCTGCACTTCGAGGCTTACCGAATCGTAGACCGGCATGTGGAAGTCCTCGTCGACGATCGTGCGGTTGACGGTGTTCGGATTGAACGGTGGGTTTCCCAACACGCTGAACGCGTTGGTAATCACACTTACATTCTCGCCCGCGAGGTTCGGGACAGTAATCGTCGGGAACGACGACACTGCCGCGACGAACGGGAACGAGCTCCAAATGTTCAGCACGATGTTTGTGTAGGCGTAGTCGTGCGTGCGCGTGTACCCACCGCGCAGGACGAGCTTGTCTCCACCGGTGAGCCAACCCAACACGCCGTCGCTACTCGTTTGCGGGTTCCAGTTGAAACCGAATCGCGGTTGGAAGTTGTTGTTGTCGCGACCGGGAACCGGTGTCAACACGAAGCGCGGATCGTTGTTCGCCGCGGCCAGTACCGGTTGATTGAAGTCAACCAGGTCCCCAATAGGCTGACCTGCGTTTTCGTAACGAAGTCCAAGCGTCAAGGTGAAGTTGGGACGAATCTTCCACTCGTCCTGGCCGTAGAAGAAGAAATCGTGCCAATCGTTGTGCAGCACTTGTGCAGTGCCGGGTAGGTCCTTGTTGATGTTGGCCCGAGTAGCGAAGTCCTTCACGAGGAAATCGAGCGACGCGTATTCGAGCAACCCGCGAGTCGTGGGTTTGAAAAGTTGATGGAGTTGATTGCGGCGAACGTCGACGCCGAATTTCCAGGCGTGATTGCCGGTTGTGTAGGAGACGTTGTCCTGCACCTGGTACGTGTTTCGCACCTGGTTCTGCGGCAGGTTCACGCCGAGCCCGATCGCGGTGCGGGTTGGACCAGCATTGAAACCGCTTAAGCCAAGTTCCACAACTTCTATCGACGGAATTAAGAGCGAACGTGGATCAAGCGCGTTCGTCGCTGACGCGCTGCGAAGAAACGCACCGCGCACTTCGTTAATCCATCGCGGACTCAGCACGCTCATGAACTGCAAGTTCACGCCTTGCGTGCGCGCCGGAACGACCGACGAAAATCCCGGCGGTGTGATCTGTGAAGCAGCAACATTGGGAATGCTGCCGAACGCTCCCGAGTCCTGGTACAGATACCGGCCGTTGAGACTGTGTGTGTCGTTAAAGCGATGATCGAGGCGAATCGACACCTGCCAATCGTCGTAGGTTGAGGCCTGCGACCCTGTCAGCGATCCGACCGGAACGACAAACGTTTGTCCGTTACGTACGAAGCGAGCGGTCTGATTGAGCGGCGCGGTGGCGGCGGGCAGGAAGTCGAGCAATGCTCTAACCTGCGGCAAATCCCCTGCGGCTTGTTCGAGGATGGCCTTGCCCGCCGCGGTCGGGGCACCATTCAGCGTTTGTCCGATGCCGAGCTGGCGGTCCCACCAGCGCTGCACCGAGAAAAAGAAGAACGTTCGATCTTTGCCGCTGAGAATGGCTGGTCCGCCTTCGCCAAAGCGCGGCAGATGCAATGGACCACCAATCGTTCCGCCGAGTTGGTTCTCAATTCGGAACGGAGACTTGCGGCGAAACTCAGCAGTCGCGTTTGGATTGCAGAAACCGTTCGCGCCGGCCTTTTGCACGTTGCTGCACGCGTTGAGCGCGTTGTCGTTGTGAAACCAGAACGCCGATCCGTGGTACTGGTTTGAACCGCTGCGCGTGATCGCGTTGAAAACGGCGCTGGCGTTGCGACCGTACTCAGCGCTGAACTGGTTTGTCACCAGTCGCACTTCCTGGATCGCATCGGGGTTATTAAGTGGGATCGTCGATCCGGCAACGCCGAAGTTGTTGTTGTCCTGGCCGTCGATCATGAAGTTGTTGGAGCGAACGCGTCCGCCATTGGAGGAAAAGTTTGTGCCTCCGGCGAAGGCGCTCTGTCCGGAGTTCAACTGGCTGACACCCGGAGCTGAAAGCGCGATGTTGTAAACATTGCGCGTAGTGGCGAGCGGCAATTCCGAGAGACGTTTTTCGTCAAAGCGAGTACCGACTTCCGCGTTGACAGTGTTGAGCACCGAGGCGTTTTCGACGATGTTTACGACTTCCTGCACGGCGCCCGGTTTCATCGTCACATCGACCACGGCGTTTTGGTTTAGGGCGAGCGTGATCCCTGACTGCATGTACTTCGCGAAACCCGTGCTTTCCACCGTGATTTCGTAAGCACCGACCGGGACGCCCGCAAAATGATAGCGACCGTCTGCATTCGTTTGCGCGGTGCGCGACTCGTTAGTCGAGATGTTGCGCACCGTCACTGTAGCACCGGTGATGACTGCCTCTTTTTCGTCTCTCACTTCGCCGGAAATCGATCCTGACGTTTGGGCCAGGATCGAAGTACAGAGACACGTGAGCAGTGTTGTCACCAGCAACAGAATTTTCGTGGCTTTGAGCATAAGCATTCTCCTTTACTTCTCAGTCTTTAAATGGTGACGGCCCGGAGAACGCAGATTGTTTTGCACTAAAGTGCAAAACTTCGGAGACGAGTAGGGTCGTTAATGCGTAGAGGCAATGGGTATTCCAAGGAGAGCGATCTATTAGTGTGGATCGTTAAACTTTGCCTGCGCGTGAGTTGAGTTTTTTGCGACGAGGCGAGTGCAAGTTTTCGCAGTCTGAAAACCTATGAATGATTCAAATTCGTGAAAATGCTTGCGGTGGAGAGCGCCCAGGGCCGGTGAGGCAGCCCTGGACTAGAAACACGCCTACTGTGGAGGTGACGCGAACGCGACGTCAGTGATCAACACGCCGCCTGCCAATCGTTCATTAAACGTGAGTTGCACTGTGCGGACAGCGTTGAGATTCACACCGCCAAACGCGTTCAGCGGTACGCGCACCGTATTCAAAACCACCTTTGGAACCGGTCCAACGTTGCCCGGCGGAAAGAACAACGCACCCGAAACGTCGCTGACTCGCACCGACGCTGTGCCACCTGAAGCATCGGTCAGTACCACGCGAAAATCCTGCGCGAGATCTTCGAGATTGTGCGGGTCGGCAAAGTTCACGCTTACGCGAAACTGTACCGCCTGAAATCCGGAAACGTTTCCGAGCGTCGCCGGGATGTCGTTTCTGTAGTTGCCAGTGAAGTTATTCCAACCCGTTCGCAGTTGACTCAAACCACGCAACGGCGAGCGAGCGCTTGGAGTCGTATGCGGTTGTCGTGCGTTCGATTGGCCGGGCAGGCACGTTGCAGGCTGGGGTGCTTCACCGCCGCATAGATCATAAGGTGTTAGACCGATCTGCGTCACAGCGCCGCCAAGGTTGTTCAGTAGCAGGTTCGTATCGTTCAGCAGCCGGTTGACGTCGAGTCTCAAAGACGAAGTATCCGGCGCGTGATACGAGACAAACAGGTCGTTGGTCTGTGCCGAAGCAGGAGGCGGTGCATCGCCCGTCAGGATCGGTATGAACTGGTTTTCGCCGCCAACATACGCACGGAAGAACGCACTCATGTACGCCAGTCCAGTCCCGCGTTGCTGCGTTTCAGTCAATCGCTTATTGCCCGGAACGGTGCCACAGTGCCGATCGGAATGCCCGCCCGGAACAAACACCTGCCAGTCGTTTGCCGCACCCGGAAACGTACTCGAAGGAGACCAAACGGTGTTGTAGAAATTGTGATTGGCGCCCATCACCAGAACGTAGTGTTTAGGCGCCTGATCGCCGGGCACGTTGTAGCGAGCGTCGTCATAAAAGTGAACGCCCTGCAAATCGACAACGTCACCATCGCAGTAAGGAAGCAACACATTCAGAGCGGCATTGTTTACAACGAACCGGTTGAAATCGACCGGCGCGAGTGGGAACACTGCTTTGATCCCATAAGGCGCGCCCAACGAATCGTTCAGCACGTAATGACGCACGACGCCCTCGCCGCCACGCGAGTGGCCCATCGTCCCGATGCGACTCATGTCAAACTTGCCGACGAACTTGTTTCCGAATGGCGCGCCACCAGTTGTATTGAACGCGTTGAGTATATCGAGATGTTTTTGGACCAACTCAGCTCGCGCGAGAGCACCGAGATCGAAAACGCTGTTGTCGACGGCGTTCACGCCGTTGGCGCTGATCGACACGACGACGTATCCATGGCTGGCGAGAACCTGCGAAAAATAATCGTATCCCTGATAACTGGGAATCGACTGACTTCCTTTTTGGGTGCAGGGCCACTGCAATAACACGCTCCCACCTTTAAAACAGGTGGCATGCCGCCCATGCAACAATACGATCACAGGCAAAGGCGCGCCCGACAAATTCGTCGGGTAGTGAATCGAAGCTATCAGTTCTACTGGTCCAGGAAAGTTACTCGGTTGAAACGCAGTATCGCCGAAGTTGTACTCTTCGCGGGTCACCGCCAACGGTCCGGAAGTTCCCGGATCGGGAACCTGGCCCGACGTATTCGCTGCCGCGCTGATGAGGAGTAAAACCGCGACACAAAAGGCGCGGATGTAATTCGATTTCATTGGTTTCCTCCTTCACGCTTTAGCTGGAGCGGCTGCGAAACTCTTTCGCGAGACTCTTTGTTTTCACCATAGGAGATGGAGACGACACCACCTTCGCGAATTAGCGAGCCGTCGAACGTGATGGCGGTGATTTCCGACAGCGTTTCGTTTTCGATGCCGTTGCCGACGATCTGATCGTCAATCCAAACGACTGCCGGAAGTGCGCGAACCGGGAATGGACCACCGTTTATCGTTACACGCCATGCTTTGTTAACGACCGACTGCCGGCCTTGAAGTTCAACGGTCATGTTTCGTGGCAGTTCGAGTTCTTCGACGCGATAACCGATCAGTTGAAGGTCGCCGTTTGGACGCGCGGATCTGGCTTCGCTGACGAGCCTGCCCGGTCGCTTCAAAAGTTCTCTCATCTCTTTATTTGAGACAGCGGCAGGATTTCCCTGCGCGAAGACTCTCGAACCGCTTGCCAGCAGCAGAGGCAACACGACGATGCAGATCGCTACACAGCGACTCTTGACACTTTGTTTCATTTGCGAATCTCCTTGGACGGATCACGAAAAGGACTAGCTTGGTAAGTCTTAGTTGCTAAAGGCACACCTCTGCGCGGAGGCACGCCGGGGGATGATCGACGTTACGGCGACGCTCAATTTTTGGGAGTTAAGTTTCCGGGCTGGACCACGCTACCTTAGTGGCAATTCCGGGTGGTGTCAATTGCAATCATATTCTGATTAAATGATCTCGCGATTCTGAGCATGGCGTGGAGATTTGGATGAAGAGACTTCGATTCCGTTCGAGCAATGTGATCGTGCTTGCGCTGTTGCTTTGTGTTTCCGCTTGCACGAGCGCGGAGGAGACGGCGCAGCTTAAGGAAGCAGGGGAACGGGGTGAACAGTCGTACCGGCAGTATCGGACCGGCGATTACGACACAGCAAAGAACGCGGTGCTTAATTACATTCAGTACCTCGAAGGCAAGTTGGCGGATCCGAAGTTTGTGCACGTCGAATCGTCCAAGTCAGACATCATGACGAATTATGCTCGGCTGGCGAGGCTCGAACAGAGGTACAACGGACCGGATAGAGATTTGTACACGCAAAAGGCGATCGCGATGTGTCAACAGTTGAAGATGAAGAGGAATTGCACACCGCTGGATCTCGAAGCGCACATCGACGCGATCGACGCGATGTTCCCGATTAGATAGATTTCAGTCTTCTATCGGAACTTGCGCAGGAAGCGTCCGGCGAGTCTGCGCGCCCTGAACGTTCCTCTTTCGACGAAGCGCATGCTGTTGCCCAGACGGTCGCCGAAGTCTTCATCAACATGGGGCGATTTGAGCGCCGTTTCTGGTCCATGTTTATGCAGGCTCTTGCCGTAGTCTTCAGTGTAATCGCGCATCCAGAACTGCGTCCGCCGCATGCCCGAGCGCTCAGCCTCAGCTAACGCCTGATCGGCACTCCACCCGTCATGCTTCATGCGATAGATCGCGACGATCATACCCGTGCGATCAACGCCCTCTTTGCAGTGGATAAACACCCGCCCGTTTTCCGGCGCATTAATTAATTCCAGAATGCGCGCGACGCGCGTGTGCTGAGGCCGGGCCCAATTCGGAAGTGGAACGTTAAAATAATTCAGACCCAGCGCGCGCACTTCCTTCTCTTCAGCTCTCGTGTGTTCACTCGCGCCCCGTAGATTGATGACAGTGTTGATGCCAAGGTCGTGAAGTTTGCCGATGCCGCCATCGCGCGGTTGACCGCCGCGAAACAACTTTTTACCGACTTGCTGAAAACGCGGCAACTCCGGGTAGGCAGTCAAATCCTGAGCGATCGCTGTCGAAGAAAGAACCAGCAGGAGGAAGCCAAGCTTAATCATTGGGGTAACTCCGGATTTGCACGCGCATGAAACCACGAATCCTGCGCATAAAGCAACAATTTCACCCGATTTGAACTCACTCGTCGCGGGTTGTAGAATCCGATTACGAAAAGGGGAGTAGGTCACCTGCCTTTGTGGTCCGGTGCAGCCGTCAACACGGCGCCAACGTAGGCGCCCGGCGCATCGGGTAGGGCAAACAAATCAGCTCCACGACCAAGACCTTTTGCGGCTGATGAAGCGCGCGAAGGGTCTTTTCTTTTTCGCGACGCCCATGTGTCGAACTGCGCAACGCGCGAAAGGATCGGTTGGTGACCAATTTCCATGAAAGTTATCGAAGACAAGTCCAGCACGAGCTGGCATACCTTAAGTGTCGAACAAACTCTTGAACGTCTTTCGTCCGGACCGCGTGGTCTGACTGAAGACGAAGCGACAAAACGACTCCAGGAGCATGGACCAAATGAACTTCAGGCGCGCTCTCACATCTCGCCGTGGTCCATCCTGCTCGAACAATTCAAAAACGTTCTGATCGTCATCCTGCTGCTGGCGACGGCGCTCTCAGCGTTTCTCGGACATGGCGTCGAGGCAATCGCGATCACCGTAATTGTGCTGTTCGCGGTCATCCTTGGCTTCATTCAGGAATACCGCGCCGAACGCGCCATTGAAGCACTGCGCGAAATGGCGGCACCGAATGCGACCGTCATCCGCGACGGACGCGAACAGCGAATTCCCGCGCGCGATCTTGTTCCGGGCGATCTCGTCTTGTTGGCGACCGGCGATAAGGTTCCGGCAGACGCGCGACTGACGGAAGCAGTCAATCTGCAAACTGTCGAAGCGCCATTAACCGGAGAGTCCGCGCCTGTTGAAAAACACTCCACGGCACTTCCGGAAGAGCAATTACCCGCAGCCGATCAGCGAAACATGACATTCGCCGGTACCGCAGTGACGTACGGTCGCGGTCGTGCGCTCATCGTCGCAACCGGCATGGCGACGGAGTTCGGCAAGATCGCGCGAATGCTCCAGGACGTTGACACGGCAAAGACCCCGCTACAGAAGAACCTCGATCGCATCGGCAAGTCCTTGGCCCGCGCCGCGTTTGCTGTTGTGTTTGTAATCGTCATCCTCGGTCTGTTTCGCGGTCAGCCTTTCGTCGAGATGTTGATCTTCGGCGTTGCGCTGGCAGTTGCAGTTGTCCCTGAAGCGCTTCCGGCGGTGGTCACGATCTCGCTCGCACTCGGCGTCAAACGAATGGTGCGTCGCAACGCGCTGATCCGTCGTCTGCCTGCGGTCGAAACTCTCGGCAGCACTTCGGTGATCTGTTCCGACAAGACCGGCACGTTGACTAAAGACGAAATGACGGTGCGACGACTGTACGTCGACGGTCACATGCTCGACGTGTCTGGCACTGGATACGAACCGACCGGCGCGTTCTCGATGAATGGCGCCGGCGCGTCGATTTCGACGCCCGTATCGATGTTGTTACGTGCGGCGGCGCTCGCGTCGGACGCGCGTGTCGAGCAGAAAAATGGCGCCGGTACGTGGGAAGTTAAAGGCGACCCGACGGAAGGTGCGCTGGTCGTCGTTGCGGCAAAGGCTGGTTTGAATAAGGCCGACCTCGACTCCCAGTTTTCACGCGTCTCGGAGATTCCTTTCACGGCCGAGACGAAGCGAATGACCACGTTGCACGAAACACCGGAAGGAATCGTCGCTTACTCGAAGGGCGCGCCGGAAGTGATCGTGCAGTCGTGTACGTCGCAGTTGACGGACGCCGGCGCCGAACCGCTTGACGAAGCGCGCCGGGCGGACGTGCTGGAGCGCGCGCGGCAGATGGCAGGAGAAGCATTGCGCGTTCTCGCAGTTGCGTACAAACCACGCGCGGCCGTTGCCGACGCTGAGAACGAAATGACACTCCTGGGTCTCGCCGGAATGATCGATCCCCCGCGGCCCGAAGCAAAGTCAGCGGTGCGCCGGTGTGAAGAGGCGGGGATCAAAGTCATCATGATCACCGGCGACCATCCACTTACCGCAAAAGCTGTTGCCGACGAGTTGGGTTTGAGCAAAGACGGCCGCGTTGTAAATGGTTCCGAACTGGAGGCGATGGATGATGCGCAGCTCGAGCGGGCGGTCGAGTCGATCGAGGTCTGCGCGCGTGTGTCGCCGGCGCACAAGTTGCGCGTTGTGACTGCGCTTCAGAATCGCGGACAAGTGGTCGCGATGACTGGCGATGGAGTAAACGATGCTCCGGCATTGAAGAAGGCTGACATCGGAATCGCGATGGGCATCACGGGTACGGATGTTTCGAAGGAAGCAGCAGCGATGACGCTCACCGACGACAACTTCGCATCGATCGTAGCCGCGGTCGAAGAAGGTCGCGGCATCTTCAGTAACATCAAAAAGTATTTGATGTACTTGTTGTCGTCGAACATCGGCGAGATCGGGTTGATGGCGGGGGCGACGCTGGCAGGTTTGCCGTTGCCGTTGAGCGCGGTCCAGATTCTTTATGTGAATCTCGCGACGGATGGATTGCCTGCTCTGGCGCTTGCAGTTGATCCACCGGAGCAAGGTCTGATGCAACGGCCGCCGCGTAATCCTCGCACGGGAATCTTTACAAGGCCGGTAATCCTACTGATGTTGGCCGGCGGTGTGTGGTCCGCGATCGTAAACCTTAGTCTTTTCGTCTGGGCGTTGAGCTCGGGTCGAAGTGTGGCTGAGGCGATGACGATGACCTTCGTATCGCTTGTGCTGATTCAGTTTTTCAAGGCCTACAACTTCCGATCTGATCGAGCGTCAGTGTTGCATCAGCCGTTCGCGAACAAATGGCTGAACCTCGCGATTTTGTGGGAGCTCGTGATGCTGGGATTGATTCTGTACGTTCCGTTGCTCGAAAGGACGTTTGGAACGTTTCCGCTGACGCTAACCGACTGGGCCATCATCGCTGTCGCAGCGTTTACAGTTTCGCCGGTGCTCGAATTGACGAAGTGGATCGAGCGACGGTGGCTTGCCGCCGAGTTCGATAACTAATGAACGATCACTAACGCCAGGGTTCCCGCTTCACTTCGGATCGAGCGGGAGCCCGGCGTTGGTCCATGCATCGAATCCGCCGTACAGTGGATGGACATTCTTCCAACCGCGATCAGCGAGTTCTTGTGCCACACGGGCACTTGAAGCTTCGTTCGGTCAAGTGCAGTAAGTGATTACCACCCGATCGTGCGGGATCTCGTTGACGTGTTGAGCCACTTCTTCCGCCGGCACTCTGATGGCACCGGGCAACTTTTGATCGCCCTCTCCCCATGCCGTCGGATTTCGCGTATCGACAAAAGTGAACTGTTCACCTCGATTTAGCCGCTCTGAGACTTCATCGACCGTTATTCTTGTTACTTCCATAATGTGTCTTATCGCACACTGAAAAACGCGGATATCACAAACAACACAAATTTATTTGACGGCGATTGCGGCTTTTCTTACCAGTCCCATAACGAGCAGAACGGAAACTACGACTAAGACGGCGTAAATCATCAATAACAGGATGCCGATAGAAGTGATTACGTCTAGCAACGCCTCGGGTGCCACAAGCGGCATTATCGATACAAGAACCGCCGGCACCGCGAGGCCTAAATACAAATTTCGCCGGAATTTCGCGACCTGCATCAACTCGAAATTATTCGACGAAAGCGCTAATGCGATGATCCCAGAACAGATTCCCCAAATCAGAAGTATGTCCAGGATGTTTGCAACTGCCGAGATCGGAAAGAGCGGGTCGATCGTAACTCCACTGCTCCTGTCCTTCGAACCTTCGAAAGCCAATCTGTAGTCTTCGGCCGAACTCTGGTGGCCCTCGACTATGTAAAGGAGTCGACTATCCAGACCTTCGTTACCCCAGGTTCCGGGATTCCACAACGTCCACCCCAGGCTCCACCATTGCTGTATCGCCCGATCTGCGACGTTTACGTTTGAATACGCTGAAATCGTTGAACCGTCATGACCGGTTGAGCCGTGCGGGAACTGCATAGTATCCGCTTTGAAACTCTCGTCTGTTTCAGCTCTTTTACGGATCCCCTGGTGCGAGTATTCAGTTTCAGTCTTTAGTTTCATTGCGTTGAGCGCTTCTTCGGGCGAGCCATAACGCAACACCAGGATCACCGTCCCGTCGGAATACTCTCCCAATATCCGATCTTCTTCTCGCGGTGGATTGTGAGTTCTATTTGCATCTATTTCCGTTGCCGAACGTGTAGTGCGTATTAGGCGGGCGGAATTTACTTGTCGAGGTAGCAGAGTACTAAGCTCGCCGGTCAAGGTTGAAATCCATTCTCGTTTCAGCCTGGGCGCTTGCTTAGCATCGACCGCGATCTCGACCAGAGTGGTCAGAGAAACGAAGATAAGAATGATTGCGAAGATTCTGGCTGTTCGAAACCACTGGTGATGTGAAGCAAGACGGCTAAGGCCACTGGCGATGAGGATGTAACCGACGAAATCCGGCAGGACCAAATCGACGGAACTAATCCGTATGTCGAGGACAACAAAGAGAAGCCCCCAGAAGATTAGATTAAACCCAACGTTCATGATCCGTCGCGCCTAAGGGGTTTGCGAGTGTTCGAAGTCAAGACTCGTAAGGAACGTGCAGACACTATTCCCGTTTGACAGGAAAGTCAACGTCTTAGTTTGAGAGCAAACATGGAGGATTAAAGCTATGTCACGAGAAGTATTCAGGGCTGAAATTGTGCTTCCGATTGTTATGTTGATTGTGCTCGTTTCCGTCGGCTGGACCAGGATGGACCAGACCGATAAGCGCACTTGGGA
>DASRPN010000122.1:0-35360 GCA_035646355.1 Pyrinomonadaceae bacterium
TGCGGGTGATCGCTGGTAAATGCTTGATGCAGACTAGCCTAGCGTTTTGCGTTGAGTCAAGCAACGGCATTGGCTTGCCATCGTAGCTTTTACTCTGGTGGCGAATTATGGCCTCAAGAGTTCAACATCTCTGCTTAGCGCTTGGAAACCGAACGTACCTAATGTTCATTTAATTCTAATAGTTCCAGTGTTGCTCACAAGGCTATGTGCTCTGACTTTTATTTCGTACGTGCCGCTCGGTAGCGCGCCCGGCAATTTAAAGACCACCTGAACAAAATCCAAGCCCGCCAAGCCGCGCACATCTTCAGCCGCCACGTCGCTTGTGCGACCACTACTATCAGTCAGACTAACAATTACCAAGGCGGGCGTTTCTCCTGCTAAGAGGCTGAGTTTCCTGACAAAGATAATGACGCGTGTGTTTTGATCGGCCAGGTTAAACGAGCCAGTATTGCCGAGCAGTGGAAACGGATCTCTCAAAAACAGGATCGAGTCCAAAGCGACAGCTTGTCTTCGGAACGGATCGGACGTGTCGAGAAGGAGCTCAAGTGGATTAGGTGGCGGGCTTGGCGTCGGAGTAGAACTGGGACTCGGACTCGGCGTGGGCGTCGGTGTTGGACTTGGTGTTGCAAGCGGAGTATTGCCGATCTTCTCGATCAACAGGTCCGGCCGCAACCCGTCATTCTGTGCTTCGCCGACCAGGTAAAGATTGCCCGCCCCATCAATGTCCATCACATTGCGATTAGCTCCGATTGGACCAAAGACCTCGGCGGCCGGATGGCCATCGTAGCGGGTGATCGTGCGTGCGCCCGCGGCAGTGTAGCGAATAATCGTGACGTCGTAATGGCTCTGGTCCTGTTCGTTCCGAGCCGTCGCACCGACGTAAACCGCCTGCCCATCAGGTGCGATCTCAATACCCGCCGGCCAGTCTGCGTCGCCCGGACCGGGATCGTAAATGTCATGCCATAGCTCCTTGCCATCGGAGTCGAATTTCACGGTAATAATGGCCCAGAAGAGATTGCGATCATCCGTGTGGCCCGACACGTAAACGTTTCCTCCGCCGTCGCTGACGATTTCGTCTCCAATTTCTTCAAAGGTTTTGAACTCGTTGTCTCCAGGTGTGACCCAGGTGCGCTCCCAGATGAGGGATCCGCCGTTCGTGAACTTGATCAGAATCATGTCCCGACCAGTGTCATTATCGGGCCATTGCTGGTTCGGAAACGTTCGACCGAGCACGTAGATGTTGCCTTCTCTATCGAGGTGCATGTAATCGACATAGTCTTCGTCGTTAGAGTTGGGCCCAGGAGTATCGTGCCGAGTCGCGGAGAGCAGGTTGCCGTTGGTGCCGTATTTGAGGAGCAGGTGATCGCTATCGAACGTGTTGCTTACGGGATCGTATCTTCTTACCTGTCCAGCCAGATAAACGTTGCCGTTGTCGTCGACGTGAAATGCCTGCGGCATCGATCCGGCCTGGTCCGCGCCGGTGTATCCGCGGACCCAGAGGTCATTCCCGTTTGTGTCGTACTTGATCGTCACGATCTGCCCGGCAAGTCGATTGTCCCAGCCGTTGTAGAAAGCCATGCCTGTGACGTAGACGTTTCCGGCGGCATCGAGTTCGAGAAAAAACGCCTGATCGGTTTCTGAGCGTTGTTGTGGACCGGTGTAGTAACGAACCCATTCCCGTTTTCCGTTCGTTCCATACTTGATCGTGACGAAGTCGTATTCGGTCCCGGCCTGCGTATTCCGGCCGCGCCACGTGTATCCCGTCACGAAGACGTTGCCTTGCGCGTCCACGCCGATGTCATGCGGTGAATCGATGAAGTTGCCTTCACCGTCGAAAACGTCAGCCCATTGCTGCTGGCCGTTGTTGTCATACTTGACGGTTACGATGTCCAAGTCGGGCGTGCTGGGGAACTCTGCGCTGGCGGTCAGGCTCTTTGTCTCGGCGGCGACGAATACATTTCCGTGCGTATCAAGCGTCATTACGGGGCGCCGTTCGGTGTCGCGCGCAGGGCCGTCGAAACGAGTGGCCCAGGTCGCTCCGGGAACGGTGACAAATCTGGACGACTGTGCGATAGCGCAAATACCGATAAGAACGATCGGCAGGGAGGGCAGTAAGAACTTTACCAGTAGCCTTGAGTAAGAATGTCCGCGAGGTTGTCGAGGTGCGTGCACTTCAATTCCTTTGAACCTGGTGTTTGTTCGAAGGGTAGGGTGAACCGATTCCTGGGGTTGCGGAATTATAGCAGAGGTGCCGTTTTTATTCCTGCGTCCTATACTCACGATGGACTCACACCATGACTATTCAAATCGGGATCGTTCTGGCGTTACTCCTGGCCGCTCTGGTGCTATTTAGCACCGAGCGAATACCAATTGAAGTTGTCGCTATCCTTTTGGTGATGGCGCTAGTCATCACAAATACGTTGACCCCGAGCGAAGCCTTCGCCGGATTTGGCAACGACATCGTGATCACAATCGCTGGTCTATTTATTCTGACGGGAGGACTTGCGAAGACAGGCCTCATCGATCTCGTGGGACGCCGCTTGCACCGAACAGCAGGGGACAGTGAGTTTCGAATTGCCGCGCTGATCATGTTTGCCGCCGCATTCTGCGCAGCCGTGATGAAGAACACGACTACGACTGCCATGTTTCTTCCGGTGGTGTTAGGTATTGCAGCACGCAGAAATATTAGTCCGTCAAAACTGTTGATGCCGCTTGCTTTTGGAGCAATTTTGGGCGGCACATGCACGTTGATAGGAACGTCAACAAATCTTGCCGTCAGTGGCGCGTTGCCACGTTACGGAATCCAGCCATTTACCATGTTCGAACTGACGAGCGTCGGTGTGGTTATTGTTGGTGTTGGCATGTTGTACATGTTGCTGGTAGGTCTCCGGTTGCTGCCGAGTAGAAAACCGGCGGACTCTCTAACCGAGCAATATCACATCAGGCAATACGTGACGGAAGTAATAGTGCTGGACGATTCGCCGCTTATTGGCAAATCGCTGGCTGAAACTCGCATAGGCGACGAGCTCGATCTGACTGTGCTCGGAATCCTGAGAGGTGAGGACCAACTCAGGATAGCGCCGACCCCAGAGCAGCAGATAAACGCCGACGATCTTTTATTGGTCCAGGGTCGCGTCGAAGACATTCTGAGAGTGAAAGGCGAAGCCGGCATCGAGATTAAGCCTGACTTCACTTTGAACGATTCTGTTCTTGAGGGTAAAGACGCGGAGCTGTTCGAGGCGATGGTGCCGCGTGGGTCAGACTTCATGGGCAGGACCCTGAAAAGTCTGCGGTTTCGAAGGCGTCACCAGGTCACTGTGTTAGCCATTAACCGCCACGGAGTGAACCTGCTTTCGAAGATCAGCAGAGTGCGACTGAGGTTCGGCGATGTCCTCTTGATACAGGGAACTCGCGAACAGGTGGAAGCACTCTCCGCGGAAGGTCAACTGTTGCTTTTGGAAGAGGTTTCCCAAAAACAGGCGCGACCGGAAAAACAGCGCTGGGCACTGGCGGCTTTCGGTATCTTTCTTTTCTTCTCGCTCACGCATCTGATTCCGTTGTCGATCGCTGTTCTGCTTGGTGTCATGGTTCTGCTTGCCAGCCAGTCTCTGCGCATGTCGGAAGTGTATGAGATCATCGATTGGCGTTTGCTGATCCTGATCGCCTGCATGATCAGTTTTGGAGTGGCGATGGAAAAGACTGGCGCGGATCAGTACCTGGCCAATTTTATAGTGAAAGGCACAGGCCAGTATGGTCCAGCTGCTGTGCTGGCCGGGTTCTTCATCATGACGGTTGCTCTAACGCAGCCGATGTCAAACCAGGCCGCCGCCCTCGTCATGCTTCCGATCGCGGTGAAAACTGCGCTCGCACTGGGACTCAATCCGAGAACGTTTGCAGTTACGGTGACCTATGCGGCTTCTTGCTCCTTCCTGACTCCACTTGAGCCTGCCTGTGTCCTGGTATACACGCCAGGGCGATATCGCTTTTTGGATTTCCTGAAAGTGGGCTCGCTCTTAACGATCGCAGTGTTTGCGATCGTCATCTGGCTGGTGCCAAAGTTCTGGCCGTTTTAAAACGATCGCGATACAGAGATCGCGCTCTTCCGAGCGATTGCACCAGAGCTGACCAGGTTCCGCATGACTCTCGACTAATTTGGATCTAATGGCATAGCATCAGCCCGACAAATGTTCGATAGAGTCCTGAATCGGTTCCGCCCGCGCCCTGGCAACGCTTGCTTCTGCACGCTCGCCATTCATGAGCCTTATCGACGCAGAGCGCAACTACTTCTGGCTGATGCGCCGGCTGTGCCCTGGATTGTCCTAACGGATGAACCAAATGATTTTTCCGGGTCTACCGTACGCGCGATTCGCCATCAACCGACTGGGCCAATGGCGATAGACTTTCTAACAAAAAGACTGCCGCCTACCGGAAACGGGCGCGGTCGCCCGGCTTATCATGACAAGCGTTTTGCTTTAGAAGCGGCGCTTAGAGAGTTCGACACTGCGATTTTCGTAGACGCCGACTCACGCTTCGAACGTCCTCCGAAGCTCTCGCCATTTCCAGCAGGAATCTGTGTCGTGAAAGAGCTGCAAACGAGTATTGCGGATCACTTGAGCCGGTGGGGACAGTATCGTTTGCCGGTTTTTCAAGAACTGGCAGTAGATCTCTTTAGCGACATTGACGCGCTGAAATCAGCGCGTTGGTGTAGCGAAGCCTTGATTGCTCTGACCAAAGACGGACGTGAATCGAAGTTCTTTGAGGCGTGGGCGCGAGGCGCCGAGTTCTTACAACAGCGTGGTGTTTTTACAGGCGAAGGAGGCGTTATCGGTCTCGCCGCGGCGCACGCAGGTTGGACCGTCAATTACAAGAGCATCAACAAACTAGCGGCATCGATAAGGCATGAGAGCACCGGACCAAAGTCTTGACTGGATTATCGCAGTTTACCCGACTGTTCCTGTTGATTTTGTACGACCCAGCGCCATTGGCAATCCGACCAAGACTGCGCGCCCGGCAATAGATCTCCGACGGCTTTGACGACCTCCGGCCATTTTTGCTCGTTGTAATCGTCGCCTGACAGCCAACCGCCTGCTTTGATTTTCGGCAGCCATGCCTCGATGTCAGCTTTGACACTCGCGTAATCGTGTCGCGCGTCGAGATGGACCCAGTCGAGTGAAGCGTCGCTAAACAATCCGGATGCGCTCACCGAGTCCGAGATGATCAGCACTACCTTGTCGCCGAATCCACTATCCAGCAAGTTCTGATGCAGCGCGCCTGCGAACGTTCCGTTTCCCTCCGCGACGGCGTTCTGGTGGTAATCCTTTCCACGCCAACCCTCCGGCCCACTACCGCGACACGTATCGATTCCGATGATCGTGATGTTCTTTCCGCTATGAGTAACAACTTCAGCCAGCGAACAGAGACTGCGCCCGAGATAGGTTCCGACTTCAACAAATCTACTGTTTTCAGGAAACAATTTAACAGCTTCCTCCTGCGCCGAACGCCAGGTAAACCAACCGTCAATTTCGTACCAGTATTTGCGCAGGCCAAGTCGCCGCAAGAGAGCTTGAACGAATCTCGATCTCATCGTCTTGTCTCGGCTATCGCAAATGAGGAAACGGTTCGTCGGGCTTGCGCTTGTTTAGAAAGCTGCACAACTTATCCCAGCCATCTCCATTTTCCCAACACACCACCAACAAATCTTTTCCGACTCTGTCGCCAAAGTATTGGAGCACTTCCCGGTTGTGCCGCTCGTATCGCTGCGCTGACTTTTCGTAATCCCAGTCGGATGGTTCAACTTCGAAAACAATTTCCCACCACGGAGGTTTTACAAAATCCGGTCTCCTGATCCCCTCACGATCGTGATGTCCTTTCAAACTATTCACATACGTCTCCGTGTCTTTTCGCAGAGTCAGAATGAATTTGCTGTTTGGAAACGCCTGATCCAGGTCGCGATAAATCGAGAACCAGGGCCAATCTTCAAATGCTTCAAATTTTGCTGCTTCCGCGAGCGCATTCTCGAGCCTATTCTGTTTGACCTCGGCGGCAAGGTGCATGTCGTAGGTGCGATGTTTAAATCCCAGGCGGCGAAAACAATAACCAAGTGAGGTCGTTCCTGTTTTTGGCAGACCTATGCCAACAATCTTGGTTGCTTTGACTGGTCGCAGCTCAGTCCACTTAGTTCTGAACTTGTTACTTATCCTTGTCGCGATCATTTGCATTTCTACCGATTACTGCCGAATAGTAGTTCAATAAAGCCGGGATGGTTTTGTCGGGCGCGAATTCTAACATTTGTTGTTTAGCGGCCGCCGATATCTGTTCCAGGTTGGGGTCAATCCATGCGTCGATAATCTTTTTAGCCAACGCCTCAGGATCGTTCGGACCAACAAGAAACCCATTGACGCCGTCCAAAATCAACTCTTCAAAACTTGTACCGTTCGTGCCGATAACGGCTTTGCCGAGGCCCATCGCTTCCAAACAGGTGTTGGGTGAGTTGTCGAGAAGAGAGGGCAGGGCCACGAGACGCGCCCCAGCGATGATCGGATATAACTGACGGTGCGGCAGGTTTCCCACCAGCACTAATCGCGCGGCCGAATCACCGCATTGAGCGCGAGCAAAATCCGCCATTGATGATGCCAGGCTCGTCTCCATGTCGCGACCAACCAGCGCTGCATAAGCGGTCGGATATTGCTTCAGAAAACGCGGCAGGGCTTGAGCGATCGTGTGAAACCCCTTATGCAGTTGGAAGCGTCCAAAATAAAGCACGTAATGTTTGCCTTTGAGGAATTGGTCGTAGACCGTGTAGTCCCAATCGCGAGTTTCTACATAAAAAGGCGTGCGAATTACCGGCACTTCAGACGCAACAACGGTCTTGGTTAGAAGTTTCTGCACCGCATTACTCGGAGCAAAGACATTTTTTGTGAGCTTGTATTGCAGCATCTCCAGGCACCCTGCCACCCTGTGATCGATGTTGCGTTTCAAACCGGCAGCATCGTAGAAGGCTGGTTGATACGAAGAAGCTCGTACGACGTGGGCCGCGCGCAGGAACGGAATTGAGAAGAGACCGCACGAAGAATAGTTTGGATACTGGATTAGGTGAAATGGGCTCTGCCGGTGAAGTTGTTTGAGTTTACGACCAGCCTGAGCGGTGAAGTTGAGCCAGTGCAGAGTTGTCGGAAGCGAATAGCGCGTAATCCTGTTAAGCAGGATCCAGCCCGGCTTGAGTGTTACGCGGTGAACCTTTACACCGTCGTTGTCAAACTCGTCATCATCTTTCAGGGACAATGTTACGACATGAACGTCGTGACCGAGATTCGCCAGTAGCGTTGTGACGCGATGAACGTAATTGGCAAGTCCACCATCGAAGTGGTGCTCCGTTACGTACTCCGGCGTAGCGAATGCCAACCTCAGCTTCTCTGGTGGCATGCCATCGCTACCGCGTGGTCCCTGGTCTCGACCGCCCACGGATGTCGTCCGTTCAACGACGCACCGTTGATGTCGTGGCCGTTGCCCGTCACACTTGAATAGGTGCTGAGGAGCATAGAGAGCACCGCCTCTGGTGCGAACAGTTTGAGATAACGCTCACGTGCAGCCTCGCCCATTAGCTTGCGAAGCGACGGATCGCTTGCGAGGCGTTGCATGGCTTGCGCGAGCGCCGCACTGTTGCCGGGTGGAACTAGTATCCCGGCGTCAGGCGTAATCAGATCAGCCGAACCACCAACATTCGTAGTGATGATTGGCAATCCGTGGGCCATCGCTTCAATAATACTTTTGGAAGTGCCTTCTGCGAATGACGGCAGCACGAACACGTCGAGCGTTCGCATGAACGCGCTGCAACCGACGGTGCCTTCATAAGCGCCGACAAATTCCCACGAACCGTTGAGACCCAACTCGCGCACACGCGCTTTAAGTTCCTGCATCGCCGGACCCCTGCCGGCCAGACGCACGAGGACGTTCGTGTGGCTTTGTCGAAGTTGGGCCAACGCTTCCGCTAATACCAACGGGCCCTTACCTGCTTCAATCCTCGCTGCAAATCCAAAAATCGTTTCGTCAATAGCTGTCGGCTTTACCGGCACATTCAGCGTTTTGGAGTCTTCCGTTATAAGCGGCAATACGGAAACCGACCGTAAGAAAGGGAAACGCTCGGACCATTGTTTCGCTAACGTCGGCGATAATGCCGCAACTTCTGAACACATCGGCAACACTTTTTCCAGTCGCTTGTAGTAGGTATCGAGAGCCGGTAAGTAATGTGGCGTTCCCATCTCGTGATACAGAACGGGGATCCCAACCTCCTTGCCCGCGCGAATCATTATCGCGGCACCACTATCAGGAGTGAAGACGTGTAACAGGTCATAATCACAGCGTGAGAAGTAAGTACGACAGTTCTTGTAATGGAAGCGTGAGATGAGATCGATCAAGACCTGCCAGACTTTGCGTAGGCCGGCTTCAGAACGCGGAACCAAAAGGAACAACAATAGGAAACTCGAGACCAGATTGCGAAGGCCTCGCAGGATCATGAAGGCAATTGATCGTTCGATAACATGAACAACAGGTACGTTTGCGCTCCGCAGGCGGCGCAGAAACTGATCGTTATCAGTGGGCTTGTATAGCAAGACAACGTCAACGTCATGTCCAGCGCGATGCAGGCTAATCGCATAGGTGACAAGAATCTCGTCAGCGCCGCTGACTGGTCCAAAAAACTGACTCTTGCAAAGAGCAATCTTCATCGTGTTATCGGAAATCTCTCGCAAACCTCCGCATTTTGGAATTCGTCAACGTAACCCCGGAAACAGCCAGGGCAAACGACCACTCACGACCGTGCGCAACGGGCGACACCGGAAAGCGTCGCGCAGGCTTGCGCGGGCTGAGTTGGTGTCACCTGCATGAATAGAATTAGTCGCCTCTGTCATCAATATTTCGTAAACGCGATCGCGAAGCTTTCGTCGAACCTCACGCCGTTTTACTCGAGGCGCTTCCAATGCTCGCGGTCGACTGAGAGCCATCTGCTGAACGCGCAAAGCCTGCTGGCAGAGACCCAGCGGATTTGAACACATTTGCCCGGATTCGGCTACGGCTTTTCGATAGATCGCGACGGGCTCTTCGAGTGCGACCACCAGGAGACGCTCGCTCATACGAAGCCACATGTCCCAATCTTCCATGGGATTCACCTGGGTGTCGAAGCAATCCGCTTCGAGTAAACTCGATCTACGCGCCAGCACGGTCGGCATCGGAATGAAATTATGTTCGAGTAGATCCCAAAAGATGTCGCCATCGGGACACGTGATCGGATATATCTCGCCTGTTGGCAGTTGGCGTCGCGCGTCAGCCAGTAGAGCCTGACCATAACAAAGCGCGGCGCTCGGATTCGCGTACAGCACGCGTAACTGTTTGTCGAGTGAGCCAGGCAGACGTAAGTCATCGTCATCGAGAAATGCAATGAACTCCGAATCGCTTTCAGCAATTCCGACGTTACGACCATTAGCTAAACCGCGGTTACTTTCAAGGCGGACGTACCGAATGTTTTCGAGCTTCGCGCAAAGTTCCGGCGTCTCATCGGTCGAACAATCGTCAACAACAATTACTTCGACATCCGCTCCCGCCCGCTGCGCGCTTTCGATCGCGCGTGGCAGCAGTTGGGCGCGGTTATAGGTGGAGATAACGACGCTTACGCTCGGCATTTCGATTCAACTAACGTCATGGATTATAAAGCATACAACCGAAAGCAAAATCTGGGGAGAATTCACTTGAAGATAAAACTCCACTGGTGGCTTGGTCCAATGTTGCTCCTTCTTTCAGTTCCTGCCGTCAACGGACAGCCGGCCGGCGGTGCATCGGGTCCCGGCAAAACTGTCATGTCGATTGACACGGGCTGGCAGTTCCGTGAGGCCGGAAAAACGGATTGGCACCGGGCGACTGTTCCTGGTTGCGTTCACACGGAT
Source organism: Pyrinomonadaceae bacterium (assembly GCA_035646355.1). Lineage (GTDB taxonomy): Bacteria > Acidobacteriota > Blastocatellia > Pyrinomonadales > Pyrinomonadaceae > PSRF01. Next base: position 9,936 of record DASRPN010000122.1, read on the forward strand.
TTGCTCGCAAACAAGTTGATCGAAGACCCGTTCTATCGCGATAACGAAAAGAAGCAGCAGTGGATCGGCAAGACAAACTGGGAATACAGAACCACGTTCAAGGTCACGCCACAGATCATGAATCGTGAGCATGTGGAGTTGGTGTTCGAGGGTCTCGACACGTATGCGGAGGTGTATCTAAACGATCAACTGTTGTTGAATGCCGACAACATGTTTCGCACCTGGCGAGTCGCCGCGAAACAGGCGTTGAAGGCGGGCGATAACACATTGAGAATTCTTTTCCGTTCCCCAATCAACGAGATTCTCCCCGTGATGGCGAAACTGAAGTACCAACTCCCGGCAGTAAACGATCAAGGCGAAAAGACTTCTCCGTTTACGCGCAAAGCTCCATACCACTACGGCTGGGACTGGGGACCACGCTTTGTTACGAGCGGCATCTGGCGCCCCGTCGCTTTGCAAGCATGGGACGACGCGCGCATTAACGATCTCCAGGTTGTCATCAACAAGATTTCCGGCGCCGCGGCGCAACTGACAGCGATCGTCGAAATCGAGGCGAGTGGCTCAAAGGCTGCGACCGTAGTACTCGAGAACGTCACCACCAAAGTCGACGCCGGCAGAAAGGAAATCAAACTCAACAAGGGAACCAATCGAGTTTCTTTCGACTTCACGATCTCTCGACCATCCTTGTGGTGGCCCAATGGACTGGGCGCTCAACCGCTCTACACCTTCCGCGCTCGCACCCTGGTAAACAACAAAATCACCGATCGAAAAACGACGCGCACCGGCCTGCGAACACTGGAACTACGACGGCAGCGCGATAACGCCGGCGAGAGTTTCATGTTTGTTATCAACGGAGTGCCGGTCTTCGCAAAAGGTGGAAACTGGATCCCGTCCGACAGCTTTCCGACGCGCATCACGCCTGAGAAGTATCGCTACATGCTTCAGTCTGTACGAGACAGCAATATGAACATGCTGCGCGTGTGGGGCGGCGGAATTTACGAAGCTGATGAGTTTTACGAGCTGGCCGATGAACTGGGGATTCTCGTCTGGCAGGACTTCATGTTTGCTTGCAGCATGTATCCGGCAAATCAGGAGTTTCTTGACAACGTTCGCGCGGAGGCGATCGACAATGTGAAGAGACTGCGAAACCATCCGAGCATAGTCATTTGGGCCGGCAATAACGAGGTCGAGACTGCCTGGCGAAACTGGGGCTGGCGGCAAAATCTACCGGCATCGGTGTGGGACGACTACGTAAAGATCTTTCATGGCGTGCTCCAGGAAGTTTGTGACGCCTACGATCCCTCGCGGCCTTACTGGCCCAGCTCGCCCCACGGCGGGCTTGAAGACGATCCGGATTCAAAACGCAGCGGCGACGTGCATTATTGGGAAGTCTGGCACGCTGAAAAGCCGTTCAGCGAGTATGAAAAACAGCGGACGCGTTTCATGAGCGAATACGGCTTCCAGTCTTTTCCGAATATCGAGACGGTCAAGTACTACACGCTTCCGAACGAACGTGACATCGAATCGCCGATCATGCTCGCGCATCAACGTCATCCGCGCGGCAACCAGTTAATTCGAGAGTACATGTTGCGCGAGTATCCGAAGCCAAAGGATTTCGAATCTTTCCTGTACATGAGTCAGGTGCTGCAAGCGGAAGGAATCGCGCGTGGAACAGAACACCTGCGACGCATCATGCCGCACAACATGGGTGCGCTCTACTGGCAGATCAACGATTGCTGGCCGGTCGCTTCGTGGTCCAGCATCGACTATTTCGGCCGCTGGAAGGCGTTGCAGTATTACGCGAAGCGGTTCTTCAACGATCTCCTTATCAGCCCTACTGTGCACGACGACAATTTACAAATCTTTGTCGTGTCCGATCGAGTCAAAGCGGTCCCAGCGAAGATAAAGATCACGGTGATAAGCTTCGACGGCTCTACGCTGAAGACTCTCGAGCGAGCCCTAACCATCGCGCCATTAACCAGTCGCTCGTATTTCGATTCGAATGTATCTGAATTTCTCGAAGGACAAGATCAGAAAAGAGTGTTTCTATACGTGGAGCTACTGGTAAACGGGAAAGTGGTTTCCAGTCACGACTATTTCTTCGCTCCGTTCAAAGAGCTGAAGAACTCGAAGCCCACGATCACGCCGGAAATAATCGCAACTAAAGAACGCGGCAAGTTCCGTGTGAGACTGTCGGCGGATAAGTTCGCGAAAGCGGTTTATCTTGCGGTGCGGGATCATGACGGGTTCTTCTCAGACAACTACTTCAACCTCGCGCCCGGTCGAGAAATGGTCGTCGACTTTCGTTCGCGCGCGCCACTTTCACTGGAAGAATTTCGGAAACGGCTTCAGATTCGCTCGGTTTTTGATGCTTTCTGAGCCACGAAGAAAGCACTAACAAATGGTCGACAAAGTCCGGTGGGGAGTTTTGAGTACCGCAAACATCGCGTTAACGAAGGTGGTGCCGGCGATGCAGCGCAGTCCATGGTGTGAGATCACCGCTCTTGCGTCACGTGATCTTTCACGCGCGAAAGAAGCTGCCGCAGCGTTGCAGATCGCAAACGCGCATGGAAGTTATGAAGAGCTGCTGGCGGATGACAACGTGGAAGCAGTTTATAACCCGCTGCCGAACCACTTGCATGTTACCTGGACCACAAAAGCGGCAGAAGCAGGTAAGCATGTTCTCTGTGAAAAACCAATCGCCCTGAATGCCAACGAAGCAAGAACGCTTATCGACGTTCGCAATCGCACCGGGGTAAAGATTCAGGAAGCATTCATGGTACGAACACATCCGCAATGGCTCGAGACGCGGCGCCTGATCAAGTCAGGCAGAATCGGCTCGTTACGGTCCATTACCTGCTTCTTCAGCTACTTCAATCCGGATCCTGAGAATATTCGCAATCAATTGGAGTTGGGTGGCGGCGCGTTGATGGACATTGGGTGTTATCCCATCACGATCTCTCGCTTCATTTTCGAAGCCGGACCTCGGCGCGTCATGGCATCGATCGAACGCGACCCCGTGTTTGGTATCGACTCGCTGATTACCGCGGTCCTGGATTTCGCTCAAGGTCACTCAACTTTTACTTGCAGCACTCGCCTCGCTCCCTATCAACGAATGATCTTCCTCGGAACTGAAGGACGAATTGAAGTGCTTATCCCTTTCAATGCGCCCAATGATCGCCCGACACAGATTCTGATCGACAACGGCAACGATCTGACCGGAGCAAGCGCCGAAATCATCGAATTTCCAGTTTGCGATCAGTACGAGATTCAAGGATCGTTGTTCTCACAAGCAATTCGCGAGAACCGGGACCAGCCGATCCCGCTGGAAGACGCGATCAGCAACATGACCGTGATTGACGCGGTCTTTCGTTCAGCAACCACGGGAAACTGGGAGCAGATAATCAATACTGATAGCTAACGACTCGCCGACCCGCCGAAAAGCGTTTCGCTGAATTTGCCCACGATCCCTCAACCGCAAACGACTAGCGGGCCTTTGTTGGCGCTTGTCGAGCGTGTGTACCAGTTGCGCGAACAGTGGAGCGGTCATAATCAGTTTGCACTGGCCATGGAGGCGGCGCAGCAGAGCAGCACGAGCACACCTCCACTAAACAGATTGCGAATGAGTTTCATCTTTTCTCCTTTAAGTTAGTTGTTGTTCAGTTTCGGATTACGTTGTTGAAGTAGGTCCGCAGTTCAGAGAGCGGCTTTCCTGAAGAGACGAACCCGATGTAGTTGTCTGGCCTTAACAGAACGCTGAAAGGCTTGGTGCTGCCGAAGATCTCAGCTACTCGTTCGCTCAGCGGCCAAAACAGATGTTCGACCAGATGCTCGACCGAGCTGTCAGACCCGGTTTGAATTGCTTCGTTGGAAAACGTCAGCAAGTGAAACTTCGGCGCATGCAACCAGTCGTAAATACCTTTGCCTTCAATCATGAAGTAAGGCATGCGATCACCTGCTTTGACTTCGAAGTCGTCGTTGTGGTTGTCGTTGTCATGGGCTAAAGAGTGACCGCGATAAGTGATGCCGGTCTGCGAGATCAGCGGAAAAATGAACTGGTTGACTGAATCAAGACCAATGAAGAAACTGGCGACTCGCGGAAAGATCTGCCGCCGGACAAACGACAGCAACCAATCAGGATTAACCAACAGATCAAAAAAGCGATCCGTGGTCTCCAACAAACGCTCGGCATTTTCGACGCGCTCTTCGTTGTAGGTGTCGAGAATTGCTGGACCAGCTTCGCCTCGTAAAACAAGAGCGAGTTTCCAGGCGAGGTTGTAACCATCCTGGATGCCGGTGTTCATCCCCTGCGCGCCCGCGGGCGAATGAATGTGCGCGGCGTCGCCGGCGACGAAGCACCGGCCCACTCCGAATTTGTTAACGCGCCGCGAGTGGACTTTGTACGTCGAGAACCAATTTACCTGGTAGATGTCGAGATCGAGCTCCGTGTCTTCCAGGATCTGCTTTTCAATTTCGTCGTACGGGATCTCGCCTTCGGTCTTATCGCTGTTCTCCGGAAACACGCCGACAATGCGGTAACGATCTTCGCCCGGCATCGGAAAGAAGGCGGTTGACCGGTCGCGTGCGAGACACGCCGTCAGCATGTCGTGCGGAAAGTCCCACTTAAGCTGAACGTCGGCGACATAAAACAAACGTTCCAGCGTACTGCCCTCAAAAGTCAGGCCCAGGCGCGTGCGAACGGAACTTTTCGCACCGTCGCACGCGACCAGATATTGCGCCTGGACCAACTCCTTTTCGCCATTCGCGTCGACGATAGTGCCCGCTACCCCCGCATCATCCGGCGAAAAGTCAGTAAGTGTTGTTTGCCATCGCACGTCCTCGCCGTGCGCTCTTATATAGTCATAAAGCAGATGTTCGTGTTTGCTCTGCTCGACGATCAGGAGGAAAGGATATGGACTCTTTCCTTCGCCGAGCGTTGACAACGGAACTTCTGCGCGTGCCTCACCTCCTTCCAAAAGTCGAACGCCTTTTGCAATCAGACCCTGGTCCACCAAACTGTCAGCCAGGTCGATTTGTTGATAAATCTCGAGTGTTCGTGCCTGGACGCCAATCGCCTTCGAGTACGGCGTGATGCCTTCTCGTTTATCGATAATTACAAAATCAATGCCGTATCTGATTAGTTGAATCGCCAGCGCCAAACCCGTTGGACCAGCACCTACGATCAGCACTTCTGTCTTCACGTTCGCGTTCATCGGTTTAAACCTTTCACTGCAAAGCACATCGTTCCCAGCGAGGAACGACAGAATGAGAATCGCGATAAATGCGGAACTGAACAGGACTGAATCTGCTCGCAACACATTTACCGGAGGCGACGGCCGCGATGAACAAGTTTGCGCGACGCGGTATTTGGCGTCGGACGCGAAATATGGCGTCGAAACCAAAACCACGCCCGCGTCGCGCGATCGCCCGAAATCGCCCGCGAGAATTCGCTTCCTTCTACACCGACAACAACTTAGCAGAACTCACCGCAATGGACGCCACGATTGACCCTGCCCCTGCACTAAGGACCGCGAAAGGAATTGAAGAATGACGACAAGGATCACGCCAAGCTCGTGCAAGTGGGACAAACCACAAACTGACGGGATCGTAAATCCATCACGGCGTGATCAATAAGTTTCTTGGCGACGGGTTTATGGCGGTGTTTGGAGCGCCGCTTTCCGATGGCGACGACTGTTTGAACCGCGTATCGGCCGCGCGTGAGATTCTGTTACGTGTCGAGGAAGAGGTGGCGCTCGGTCATGTGCTGCCTACTACCGTCGGTATTGGACTGCATGCGGGCGAGGCAGTTACCGGAAGTATCGGGTCGTCGCTGCGAAAGGAGTACATGGTTATAGGCGACGTGGTGAATCTGGCTTCACGAATCGAGAAATTGAACAAGCAATTTCGCTCGCGGCTGCTCGTTTCTGAGAACGTTTGGCAGTCGTTGGGTGAGAATCCAACCGAAGCGATTCCGATGGGAAATGTTCAGGTTACAGGACGAGAGAACGGCATCGGCATTTATCAACTGGCCTAGTCATTGAATCGCTAGCCAACCTGAGTTCATTTCGATCGGACGTTCGCTTATCGCTTCTTGAACCGCATATTTCGCAAGCAGTCGGGTTGAATCAAACACCGGCAGCGGAGAATTAGCTGGCGTAACGATCAACGGTATCTCCGTGCAACCAAGGATCACGCTATCCGCGCCTCGACACTTGAGCTCCTCGATGGCGCTGACAAAAAGATCTGTAGTGCTTTGCTTGAAAACTCCGAGACACAGTTCATCAAAGATCGCGGCATTGAGGAGTTCTCTCATTCTGTCGTCCGGAATGAGCCGTTCCAAACCGCGCTTCTTCAACGCTGCTTCGTAGACCGGCCCGGTCATCGTCCAACGCGTGCCGAGAAGAGCGACGTGTTTCGATCCATGTTTAGTGAGTTCGTGGCAAATTACGTCGGCGATGTGCAATCCGGGGAGGGGTAATTCCGAAGCGATCTGCTCCAGGACGATATGCGCCGTATTGTCAGGGCAAACATAAAAATCCGCCCCCGCGTCTGCAACCATTTGCACGCCTTCCGTTAAATATCTGGCCACGGACGCATGATCATCCGCCTCCCAACCCGGCATGCTGAAACCCAGCGGCACTGCGCTCATCACGATCTTCGGATGCATGTGCGCTCCAAGGTGCGCAACACCCTCGCGGCAGGCAGTGATGAAACAAAGCGCAGCTCCTTCGAAGCTGTGCGCAACGATGCCAATTGTTTTCATGCGTTCAATAAACTACGGCTTAACACCAGCCTCCGCTCGCTTTAGCACCCGAATGATTTCGTTTCGCTCTTCAGCGTCAAGCATCGAGTCGTCGCGCTCGGCATACATCAGCGCCGTATTACCGTCCTGGTCACGCGCCCTGACGTCAGCACCTTTCTCGATCAGATATTTCACAACAGCCGTGGCGCCGCTCCCGGCCGCAGCCATCAATGCCGTCGCTCCGCGAAAATTTTTCTGATTCACATCCGCTCCATGCGCAATCAGCAACTGGACCATTTCGAAATCTTTGAGAGCATGCATTAACGGCGACACGAAAAACCGGCCCTTCGGATTCACTTCCGCTTTCGCCGCGAGCAGGATCCTTGCGACCTCAAACCGTTGCGCGTGATCAGTATTTATCGTGATGGTCAGGGGCGTAAACTCCCCCGCATGAGGCGAGACAAGGGATGCGTTAACGTCAGCTCCGGCGCGAAGCAAAGCTTCGATCGTGCTTTTGTCCCCGCCGTGCGCACCGAACATTAATGCCGTCTGACCCGAATAATGCTTCAGGTCCACAGTAGCGCCTCGCTTGATTAACGCACTGACTAAATCTGAGTGACCGCGTGAGGCCGCAGCCATCAACGCTGTCTTGCCTGACAACTCTGACTCGTCTCGTGCAAACGACGCATTTACGTTTACGCCTGAGTTCAGGATTTGAAGTACCTTGCTGGTCTCGCCGGCATCAGCCGCTTGTACCAGTTGTCGAACCCTCGACCGGTTCCTGCTCTGTTGACGCGCCGGGGCAGCGTCGCTCACGAAAGCGACGATCGCCAAAATCATCATCACGCGAATTGAAGTTCTCATAACAATCTCTGTACGCTACGCTAATTGCAAATGATTACATTTAGATTGCGTGCCGTGATTTGCGATAAAACTGATTGACTTTGTAAACAAAGTCAACTACTTTGCGGCCCTCCCCAACTCGTACACCTCGCACGCACGTAACTACGTTCCTGTCAGTTGGATTAACGTCCTCTTTTACCCACAAGGAGATTCCATGCGTGCCTCCGCTACTCATTCATCACCTCATAAGGTCACGTGTCTAATCGTTGCTGCGGCCCTAATTCTGACGCCGCTTTTCAATTATAGATTCAAAACTACACAGGCGTTCCAGCCTACTCGGGCGTTGACGTTAGCTCTCGGAGGACCATTCACTACGGGTCATCCACATATCACAGAGATGGCTATCATGCCGCTCTATAACTCGTTTTTTGGGACTCAACCAAACCGCAATCAGAAGAGAACAGTCGAAAATATCATCAAATGGAATGCGGCGACTGACTCTGGCGCCGAGTTCTACCAATCTGCGCCGCATGCCGACGGCGAGAACTTCCATGGCGCTCAGGAACGTCTCAAAGCTTTTAAGCGGGAAATCATAAGGTTGATGCAGAGCTCGCTTAGCAATTCGAACATTCTTAACGCACAGCACTACTTAGGCAGGTCACTTCATACACTGCAAGACTTCTACTCACATAGTAATTGGGTCGAGCAACATCTCTCGGAGCCGATGAACAATCTTCAACCCGCTGGTTCACTCGGTGATTTAAACGCCGTTATAAACAACCCGGACCGCGGCTTAATAACCTGCGAGAATTGCGAAAGAAATTTCTGTCATGATTGTGAAAACAAGGTTCGCCTTACCTTCCTGACCAGTGGCTACTACGGCAGCGACATAGACAGGCCAAAGCCGCATGCTTTTAAGTGCAGCCACGGCGGAATAGGCGACAGCTCGAGCGATGGACTCCTATCTGCGGGAATTAATAAGGATACTCTGAACTGCAATCTTAGTCCTCACGATCAATACCACCGCCGTGCGTGGAGGTATGCCAGGAACATGACCACTGAATTCGTGACGGAAATAAAAGAAGCGATCGGTGTGACGAGAATGGCCGCGTTAATGGGAGCAACTACCCGCCTGGCATTCGTCGTGGATACTACCGGCAGCATGGGTTTCGAAATTGCGAGTGTCAGACAACAAATACTCCAGATCATTAATACCAGAGTCAGTTTGGGACTTCCGACTACTTACACTCTGGTTCCTTTCAACGATCCTTCAATTGGAACGATTACGACAACCTCAGATCCAAATATCTTCATAAACGCCGTGAACGCTCTGAGCGCTAACGCCGGTGGCGACTGTCCGGAGCCAGTAAATATAGCCTTAACGCGAGCCTTCAACGAGATGGACGTGGGTGGTGACATACTGTTGTTTACTGACGCAACAGCAAAGGACAGCCAATTGTCCCTCGCAGTGGGATCTTTCGCGCGTTCTTCGGGTATTCGTTTGACCAGCGTATTCTCAGGAGGATTCGACGATTGCGGTTTTTTTGACGCAGGCCTCTCAAGTATTTCATTTGACTCCGGTGGACAGTATTGGACGCTTGGTCCAAGTGAAGTTGGACTCATTTCACACCTCGGCCATTTTCTTGCCATTCCGGATCAAGTGGATCTGTTTGCAACACTCGGCTTCCGATCCGTGGAAGATCAAACTTTTCCGGTTGTCGTCGATAGCTTCATGCCGCGAATGATTCTATCGGTGACTGGAACTGGCGCCACGAATATCGTCGTCCGACGGCCGGATAACACGATCGTTCAACCGACCGATCCCAATGTAATCCGTATTGCAGTGAGCGGTGGTGTTCTTTTTTCGATTACCAGCCCGATGATTGGATCCTGGAGCGTCACCATTAATGGGACTTCCGGTGAAGCTTTAATGAATGACAGGTACGGGTCAGGCGCGGTCGATCCCCTGCAATCCATAATCGGGGAAAGCCTCAACGACTCGGAGAGCGGACCCTCCAGTCAACTTGAAATCCCATTCACGAATCAACCGGCATCGGTGTTCCAGGAACCTCAGCCGTTCTCAATTAGAGTTGCAGGAGAAAGCCCCATAAGCCTCAATTCTTTTGACTTCGTCGAACTCCATGACAGACCACATGATGGCCACTTCCCGATTAACGGTTCACCCATAGCGGGAAGAGTGACCACGGTAAGCGCTCAGATTGATGCCGAAGGTGCAAGCACTGCGGTATTTCAATTGCGAGGACTCGACGGCACAGTCTTACAGACTGTCAACCTTCAAGAACTTCCCTGGCCGGGTGACGACACCTTTGACGGACTTCCCGAGCCAAGGATAAGCGGTCTCAAGGATTACGCTGGAGACGTGACAGTCCCGAATACGCCATTTCAAGTCTACCTGACTGGTCTGGACACCAATGGAAATCCATATCAAAGGATCCTTCCAGGCATTTTTCGCCCGCAGACGGTTGAGATCATTACACCGACGATCCCGAATCTACACCCGGGCCAGAACTTCACTTATCAATTCGATGTTAAGAACTCCGGCCCTGCCGATACCTTCGTGTTAAGCGGCAGTGACGATCAAAACTTCATCACGGGCATATCGCCGACTAATTTTCAGCTCGGCACAAACCAAACCAAAACTGTAAAGGTCCAACTAACGGTACCGGCGAACGCAGTTCCATTCACGTTGAGTACACTTCAGTTCGTCGTCCAGGGCAACAACGCACAGAACTCAGCGAGAATCGGCCCGATTACGGTCAACGAGGTTCCCGCGCTGGCACTCGGCACTTTTACAATGACGCCAATCGGTGGGAATGGTGATGCTTTTCTCGATCCTGGCGAAGGTGGCACGCTTAACTTCCAGTTGATCAACAACGGCACAAACACTGCCTCGAATATAGTGGCAGGTCTGCGATCGTCTACGCCTGGAATAGTGATTTCGCAGGCATTCTCGGAATACCCCAATATTGCTCCATCGGCCAGCGGGACAAACGCTTCGCCTTTCGTCTTCTACGTCCCACCGAATATGTCCTGCGGACAAACAATCAGCTTTTCATTGCTCGTCACCTCCGAAGGCAACGGCAGCCTGAGTGAGGGTCAATACCATATCTCTGTTCAGGTCGGTAAACCCTTATCCAATACTACTCACACTCAAAGTTATACAGGACCAGCAGTAGGCATTCCCGACGATGATCCGGCCGGCGTGAACGTTCCCCTCACTGTTTCCGGCGCCACAGGAACGATCGACGATCTTAACTTCCGCATCGATGGTACATCATGCACAAATGCCATTGGTGCGACTACGGTCGGTATCGATCATACCTGGGTTTCCGACCTGGTGATCAAGTTACGATCACCGGCAGGAACAGAAGTTACCTTGATCAATGCCGTTGACGGCGACGGAAACAATTTCTGCAATACGCTGCTTGATGATCAATCTGCCGGCAACTCGATCCAACTCGTGACGTCGGCGAATGCACCATTCACTGGCAGCTTCAAACCTAATCAATTTCTGAGTGCGTTTAGAGGTGAAAATCCCAATGGTGTTTGGACTTTGAACGTAAGCGATCACGTCGGCGCTGACATTGGTAGCGTGCGGGCCTTCTCGTTGCTATTTACAAACGCACAGTTTAGTTGCAGTTCGCCGCCCGCTGATACAACGGCACCAACATGTACACAAACAGATTCTCGTCCTGGTCCACCCGCGTCGGCAGATCTAACGACGCAGGATACCGGTACGGGGCTCGCCAGCATCGAGGTACGCGCAGCAGAAAACGTTAACGTGGTTGTCCCACCGTTTACGCCCGGCACTACCACGCCCATCGTAGTGACAGGGACGTTGATCGATCCGAATCTCGGAGGATCATTCCGGGTGAAATCGGTCGACGTGGCGGGCAATGCCAGTACCTGCGAGCGGACGATATCTGTTACACCACCGCAGATCACGTTCAGGACTAATCGCCACGGCAACTACGAGATCTACACAATGAATGACGACGGAAGTAACCAGACGAGAGTGACAAATACGACCGTCAATCATATGGGCTACCTCTGGGCGCCCAACGGGCAAAAGATTGCCGTCGTTCCCGAACAAGACGGCACTAATTGGTGGGACATACTGGTAATGAATCCCGATGGCAGTAACCGGCTGAACCTGACGCTGGATGTGAAGTTCTCACTTCACTTCGGTTGGTCAGCCGATAGTTCAAAGATCGCGTTTGAAAGCGATCGCGATGGACCATTCGCCTTATGGACCGTCAATGCCGACGGCTCGAGTATGACGCGACTCATTAACACCTTCGGCGCTGAGAGGTCGCCTGCGTGGGCACCAAACGGGCAGAAGATTGCTTATCTGAGTTACCTAAACTCAGTAAACAACAAGCCTGACATCTGGTTGATCAATCCCGATGGCAGTAGCGCCCTGAACCTTACGCAGACTGCTGCAACCGAAGGCCCGCCGGTCTGGTCGCCTGACGGTACGAAGATTCTGTTCGGGAGACGAAGTTCGACTTCCGTTCCGTTCGACATTTACGTGATGAATCCGGACGGAACCGGCGTCACCTTTTTAGCTACAGGCGGCACCGTGACGGATTACAGGTGGTCGCCCGACGGCACGAAGATCGCGTTTATCTCGACTCGCGATGGCAACCTCGAGATCTACGTGATGAATGCCAACGGAAGCAATCAAGTGAGGCTCACGAACCACTCGGCTTTGGACATTGGACCCGCCTGGTCCGCGAACGGACAGCGCATTGTGTTTAGCACCTTCCGCACAGGTAATTGGGAGGTCTTCATCATGAATGCTGACGGGAGCAATCAGGTCAATCTCACGAATAACCCGGCGATTGATGACGCGGGGCGATGGCGACCGTAGTCAGTAGACGCTCGTAAATTTAGCGGCGAAGTTCTGCGAGGTTACACGGCGGAACTTCGCCGTTCGTTTACGACCACGACATGCGCAGGTCGGATCCTAGAAAAGCTGCATATCGTTGAGCAGCCTTAGCGATGGCGAGTTTTTCGTGCTTTCGTAAATGGCGTGATGGCGTGACGGTGATCGTTATTGAGTTTTCGTTGCCAGTAGTTTTCCAGATGCCGGTTATTCTTCCATCGACGACGACGGTTGGGCCAAGTGCGCCCCACGTTGTGATTTGCGGCACGGAGTCTTGATCGAAAACGACTTGCCGGTTTTTGTAGGCGACGTTGTACTCGTCGTAAGCGGGTAGTAAGTAAGCGTCGATGTCACGCGAGCGTTTCGTAGCAAAGCCTGAGCTCCAGTAAACATTCTCTCCTATCTCAAATCTTTCTACATCGCTATCCAACAGCGCGATTCCACGTCGTGCGTCATTCGTCGTCAATCCCGACCACCAGACAAAATCCGCCAACGTTGCTGGTCCATGACTAGCGAAGTAACGACGCGTTAACTCCGCCAAAGCTTCCTCGCCGTTTAATTCTTGAGACTGGCCGACACGTTCCTCGAGCAGCGCGTACGTGAATTGATTGCCTCGGCGTGGACCGCTGCAAACAACGCCGTCCAACTCCGCGCGAAGGAGAATGTGCGCCAACCGCACACCATCGTCCGCCGGGATGCCTGCCCGATTTAGCGCTGCCCTTAGTTCTACGCGAGTGAGTTGCTTACCGCCTTTCAACGCATTGGTTAACGCGCGGTTGGATCGTTTCAAAACCGGCTCGTCGAGTTCGTACTGTCGATAGACAGAACTACAACGAACATTTACTCGCGGTCCGGTCAGTTGCAACAGCCAACGAATGTCTTCGGGCGTTACGAAGTGCCACGTCGGTCGCAACAAGTGCGTGCGCAGTATCTCGCCGCGATTGAACGCGTCTTCGACAGCGACATTCGTGGCGTGGGACATTCGCAACGCGAGCGCCCACTTCGCTGCGTGAAACTCCTGCGCCTGCACGGCGCCAAACCACCGCACGACGTCCGCTGGTTGCTTGAAGTCGGATGACGACAGTTTGTGATTACGAAGTCGCTCGGCAACAACGGCCGCTTCCTTTTGTTTAGCGGTAGACATTTCCGTTCCAGCGCAGGACCTTGCGTGAAAGTTTGGAACCGTTGTTGCGATAGATGAAGAAGTTTGCGGCCAAAGTGTTACCACGCACGATCTTGAGCGGCCCAGCGGCGCTCAACAAGAGTGCTGATGAGATCTTGTTCGTCGATCCACCAGTTTCGTGAAACAGCTTTTTTGGAACAGCATGGTTTGTTTGTGGATCGATCGTGAAGTAATAGTTTGTGACACTCGGATTAAGGCCACCAGTGCCCGCTGAGATCTCGATGATGTCTTCCGACTTGAGTTTGGCGAAAGCCAACCCCACCGAATTGTCGGCCCGCGAAAAGTGACCATCCAACACCTGGGTGGCAAATACCTTTCCGCCGTTTCGATAAGCAGGAACGCATTCGATCCGCCATACTGCGTTTGGTAACAAGAATCCGGTATCAAAACAAGCCGGATGCGATCGTTCCCAAACAACCAGAACGCGTACTCACCATCCGCGAAACCGCGGCGCTGTTCCTCCGTCAACGGACCCGACTCGTGTTTAAAATCGCACACGTTGAGATCGACTACGTTCGTGGTCCACCATGCAGCATTCGTTAAAGCTGCGAGTTGCGGCATCAGATTCTTGATCGCCTCGCGTCGCGCGGGAAATTCCAGAATCTTTTCGTCCCAGTCGTTCGGGACATCGCCACACCCGTAAATGAGTTCAGGCATCGGTTTGAGCGCATCAAGCGCCGTCTGCTTGCAGACAAAGGGCGAACGACGCTGGCCAAACGAGTCGGTCGTTTCTGAGAAGCAGAAGGCGATCACTAGCAGGAGAGTGGAACAAATTGCGGCACGCATCAGAGGACCAGGCATACGGACGCGATTCTAATCGTCGGGTAACAAATTCTCCAGTTTGTTGGATCAGGCGAGTGAGGACACTTTTGTCCATGCAGGGACGGACCGTTTTTGTCCGCCCTGCAAGTGGACTCCTGGTGAGTTGAAAAAGAGTTATTACTTCGCGGCGGCTATACGATCAGTGTCGAAGGCGTAGGCTACTTGTCCTCCCGTCAACACTAGCAGTCTCTTACCATCAAGACTGAAACGCGTAAACGCGGCGGCGGTCTTGAAACGAAGACGTGCTTGTGAGTTTCCCGTCGCCATATCGTAAAGAGTGACTTCACCCGGATAATTCTCGATGGCGATCTGGTTACCTCGCGGATTCATGGCTGCGTTCGCACCGAAGAAGCGATGACGAAGCTCGCCATCCTTGATCGAGTAAACCAGCACGCGGTTGTTGTCATCGCGCAGAACCAGCCAGTCGCCTTCAGAGGAGCCCCTCTCGATGTCGAACGAGCCTTTGCCCGTCTCGAGCAATACGGCGCCAACGTACTTGTTATCAAACGCGTCGTAGATTTCAACGATGTAGTCGTCGTCTTTGTTACCCATCTGACGCGAGCGTTCCACTAGCGCAGGATCTTCTTTCAGCCGCGCCTTGCCCGCTTCACTGCCGAGACTCCAGTACAGGATCACGCGACCTGAGTAATCGTCGAAGAAGTAATCGGGAGCTTCTTTCGGAAAGTCCTTGGTCCAACCAACCTTGTCGTTGATGACGTCGCGCAACTCGAATCGCACTTCGCGGCTCAGCGACGCACGCGACTCGCTCGGATCCTCGCCCTCCTTGCCTTTTTCCTTAGCTTTTTCCTGCTCTTTTATTGCCTTCAGACTCGTGCGCACCAGGATAAAGCGGCCGTACTGTCGCGAGCCCCGTTCGGGTATCTCTCGCAGCAGGCTGGTCTCGCTCTTTGCCGGATTGAGATAAACGAGGCTGTGATTCACGGGTTCAAGCTTCGGAAAATCGCCAATGGCAGTGCCGTTGGGAGCAACGATCGCGCCGCGGAAACCACGCACGTGCAGCTTTCGTTCGCCGGTATTCAAGTCCCACATTGCGCCGCGCGACTTCGAAGAAACTGCGAGCCACTGCAAGTTGTCGGAAACATTCGCGGCGTAAATTCGATTCATCGAACCGACCGGGATATCCAGGTCGTCCAGTTGCTGAAGACGGAGAGTTTTCGTTTCCTCATTGAACGAAGCGCTCGAGATCGCGATATTGCCTGACTTCAACTCTGAGATAAGCACGTCATCCCAAAGAGCGGCTGTCTGTTTGTTAAAGCCGCCGACAAGCTCGCCTCTCTCCAGATCAAAGAACGCGATGTTGTCAGACCAGGACGACCTGACCACGGCGTAACGGGGATTCGCCGTAAGCTGCATGTCGTTGGCGGCAAGCTTGAATTTCGCGATTCTCTTACCCTGCGGGAACGAGAAAATACCGGATTCATCCGCGCTTGTCGGGCTTGTAGCGAGGATCTTGTCCGGAGCGAGAAAGATGTATGAACCTTTCGTCGCTTTCTTCAAGTCACCGCTTGCGGAGATCGGTTTGCCGGTCGAAAGATCGAGTGCCAACGCATCGGTCTCACCGATCGCTCTCGAGTCGATGAAGATACGGAAGCGAAACTTGTTTGAGCGACCGGCGAGGAGGTAGCGCGAGTCGGGAGAAAACTGAAGATTAAAAAACGCATTCTGATGTGAAGCATCGTCGTCGCCGGCTGTCCGCACGATCCACAGCAGCAGCTCCAACGGGTTCAGGGTGGCAAACTCTTTCTTCTGAAAGAGCCTTTTTCCTGTTTGGGTCTCAATAACGTTCAGACCCAAATTGTAGTCAACGCATGCCAGGTATTTTCCGTCAGGTGAAAACTCCTGTTCCATGCAGTCGCGCCTGACAACGAGCTCGCGGACTTCGACTGCTTTCGCGTCGGCAATGCTCCACTTCTCAAACCGCAACGACTCGGTCCCAAACACAACGAACTTGCCGTCGGGAGTAAACGAAGCCGGACGTGCGTCGGTGATTGGTATTTGGAAGGCCACTTTCACGGGTTCGCGTTGGATCACGGTGACCGCGAAATCGTCCTGGGCCAAAAAGTATTTACCATCGCCGGCGAATGCCACGTGCCAGATGTCGCTGTTTAGTTGCGGCTTGAGTTCACGCTTCCAAAGCAGGCCCGGCAGTTGTTCGGCGACGTCATTCTGTCGAAAAGACACGACCGCAGCCTGCCAGTTCAGATACTTGTCGGACGCATTTGAGCTCCGGTTGTCGCGGCAAGCAGGAGGAAGCAGTTCCGTAGCTTTGATCATCTCCTTTAGGCGTTTCTCGGTGGGAGTCGTGCTGCCGAAGATATTCGTGAACCAGTTTCCGGATTTTGCTTTCGCTTCGGTAAGCCGGGCGTAAAAGTCTGAGTAAGCGGTTGGATCGTAACCAGCGGCGACCATCGCAAATAGACCAATGCGATCCGCTTCAAGCTGCTGGGCCGACTCGTGACCTGAACCGCGCGAGACACTCTTGGTTCGCTCTCGTTCGATGAGCAGGTTGAACTTATCGGTTATGTCCTTGCGATCACCCAGCTGCGTGACATTCAGGATCTTTTTGAAAAGTTCCGACACGTCGCTCGCGGCGTGACGGACAGTCGCGTGGCCGAGTTCGTGCGCCATGACGCCTGCCAGTTCGTCTTCCGTTTTGGTGAAGGCGATTAGTTTGCGGGAAATGAAGACGTAACCGCCGGGTGTGTTGAAAGCGTTAGCATCCGGGATGTCGATGATGAAGAACTGAAACTTCAGTCCAGTCGGCGGCATGTGGCGGACCAGCCGTTCGCCGATCTCCCTCGCGTATGCGAGGAGCTTTTCATCCTGGAGGTAGCGGTGTTCGCGGGCCATCCGTTGATGGTTCAGCTCGCCGAGAATCATCTCCTGCTCGGGAGAAAAGATGTTGTAGTTCTGGGAGTTTGCAGTAATCGCCGGCGGTTTGCAGTCCTGAGCGGAAGCATTAATACAGCCGAGGCCGATGCAAACCAATAGAAAGAGGGGAAGGGTAGTTTTTACTGGCAAGGTGATTCTCCGTTTCTGGGTTTAATCCGTGTTTCTGTTGAATGGGCGAGACAAGCAGAAACACGGACAAACACGGATTCGAGCCACGGATACTATTTCACTTTTCGTACTGCGGAGTAAAGAGCCAGGGCCGAGCCGCCCACAAATAATAGGGCGCCGGTGATGACGCGCCCGTAGTTTGGCAGTTCGCGCACCTCAGATTCGGTAATGATTACGGCCGACTTCGGTTCGACGTAGAGCGCTCGGTAGGTGATCACGCCACCTGCCGTAGCTATCAGAATGCCGATTATGAGCAGAACGGCCTTCATCACGGTGTGGGGCTTAGTGCTTTGTCCTTTGTACTTTGTTCGCTAGTCGTGCCGACTACAAAGCACCAAGAACAAAGTACCAAGCACTTGTCTTCAACGTCCCTTAAACGCGGGCTTTCGCTTTTCAAGGAACGCACTGACGCCTTCATCTTTGTCTTCTGTCGAGAAGCAGAGCGCAAACAGATCGACCTCGCGTCGCAAACCTTCATCGAGATTTGAACGCGACGCAAGCTTCACTGACTCCTTCGCAAGCTGCAGCGCGACCGGACTCTTCTCCGCGATACGCTGCGCGATCTCCATCGTCTTCACTTGCAGTTGGTCCGCAGGAAAAACGTGATTGACCAACCCGATGGAGTACGCCGTCTTCGCATCGATGATCTCGCCGGTGAGGATCATTTCCATCGCCTTGCCTTCGCCAACCAGACGCGTCAAACGTTGCGTGCCGCCACCGCCAGGAATAATTCCGAGATTGATTTCCGGCTGACCAAACGAGGCCGTTTCACTCGCGATGCGAATGTCGCACGCAAGCGCCAGCTCGCAACCACCGCCAAGACAGTAGCCGTTGATCATCGCGATAACGGGTTTCGGAAACGAGTCGATGGCGGTGAACAACGACCGCATCATCATCACGTCGCGTTGCATCATGGAAGTGCGACCAGCAAACTCCGCAATGTCGGCGCCTGCGATAAACGCCTTGTCTCCGGCGCCGGTAAACACCACGACGCCAACAGAAGTATCGCTTTGCAGTTCCCCGAGGAGGGCAGCGCCTTCTTCGCGAGTTTTGATATTTAGTGCGTTTCTTTTTTCCGGACGATTGATCGTAATGATTGCGACGCGCTCACGTTTTTCAAACACGAGCGTCTCGTAGGTTTGCGACATTAGAAGCTCCCGGGTTTCAGAATCTGTGTTTAGAAAACACGGATTCTATCACTTGGAGGTGTCGTCGCGCTTCTTTACGTAGATGTCGCCGCGCTTGGTCATCTCCGCTTTTTCTGCGAGCGTGGCCACCACCGACGCCAGGATTTCCTTGTTCTCGAGTCTGAAGCTCGTGATGCCGTTGACCTTCGTATCGGGATCGCTGTATTGGATCGTGAGGTAACGGACCTTAGTTTTTATGAAGCGCGCGGGCAGGGTGAAGATTACCGGGACAGCGCTCGCGACACTGGCAGCCGCAGGACGACGTTTCTGGGTGTCAGCAAATGCCGAAGCGATGGCGTTGTACGGAATGTGAATCTCTTTCGGCGGCTTCTTATCTTTGAAAACGAGTCGCTCATTCTCGTCGTCAAACGTGAGCGTGCCTTCCATCGTCTTGTTGTAACCAAAAACGCCGCCTTCGTATTTTGCTTTTACTGATTTCGGTGCGGGCGGCGGGGCCGGGGTTTTCTCCTCGGGTTCGATCGAACGCGGCCGCTGCGCGACAACGCCGCTGAACATCAATCCGACGAGCAATAGAGTTAAAACAGTTCGCATGTAGTCTCCTTTACAATCCCGCCTGCGCTGCCCAGGCTGGCACGCGATACAGAATCCACCAAAGTAAGAGTTGAATGACTAAGACGACGAAGCCGACGATCGTGCTTGCATAGCAGACAAAACGTCCTTCCTTCGTCTGATTTGAACGATACGATCTGACGACGCCAACTGTGCCGACCACCACCGCGCCCGGACAAAACAGAATTCCGAGGTACGGAACTAACGAGTACGTGGCAAATGCCCGTGCAGTGTCGGCTAAGGCCACAAATTTATTTCGCGAACGGTTTCACGCGTTCGATCGATTCTTTCAAATCTGTATCGGCTGGTGCGAGCGCCGAACCGCGCTGATATGCGCCCAACGCTTTTGCATACTGCTTGCTGACTTCGTAAGCATAACCAAGTTCGCGATAGACGTTCACGTCGTCGGGCGATTTCTTAGCCGCTGTTTCCAGTGCCGTGATCGCCTTCGGCGGCGCGCCCGCGCGCGAATGCGCAACCCCCAGAAGATAGAAGGTGACGCTGGTCGCGTCCGGCGAAGTGGTCGCGCGTTCAAGCGCCGTAGCTGCTCGCGCAAACTGTTTCGATCCGATCAATGCCTGACCGAAGAGTGTCACTGCTTCAGGATCGGTTCGCAATTTGATCAGACCTTCACCGGCACGCACCGCGTTTAAGTAATCCGCCTCTGCTTTTGCCGGATCCGTACTCGCCGCTGCTCGGCGGAGATACGCCGACGTCAACAAGGTCCATGCACCAGTCAGACGTGAGTCATTCACTGTTGCGCGGTTCAGCGAATTGATCGCGCCATCGATATCATTCTTCGCGAGGGCGATCTGGGCCAGGTAAAAGAGCGACAACGAATCCTTCGCATTAAGCTTCACCACAGCGTTGAAGCTCTTCTCAGCGTCGGCGGTCTTTCCTGTTTTGTACTCGGCGATGCCACGGTAATAAAGCATCATCACGTCAGGCTTATCGGCGTTGCGCGAAGTGGCCGCCGTTAAATAAGGCAACGCCTGCTCGTATTTCTCACCCAGTACGTAAGCCTGTCCGAGTGCGCTCTCGGTGTTTGGATCCTCCTGCTTGGAACTACGCTGCAACGCAACGGCTTTCTCGAGATCCTTCGCGGCCGCTTCATACTGCTTCAAATTCAGTTCAGCGAAACCCGCGATCTTCCACGCTTCCGGATCGTTAGGATGCGATACGGTAAGTTCCTTTGCTTCCTTCGCCGCCGCGGCAAACTGTTTCTGTTCGAGCAATAAATAGGCATGCTTCGTATCGGCCGTTCCGACCGAGTTCACCACCGGTCGCACTGGCTGCACGTCCAGCAACGAGTCGTTCGAGCTTGGCCTGCGCGTAGACGGCGTCGGCTGCGGTTCAGGCCGCAACAACGGATCCGATTTTGGTTTCTCGGCACTCGCCGTACTTTTCGAAGTTTGCCTGGTCGCGCGTCTTGGCCGCGTCGATTGTGCCTGAATCGTGGACAGGGCAAGCAAACACACCGCTCCAACAGTAAAAAGTCGTTGAATAAGGGTAGATCGCGTCATAGTGGGTCAGATTGTATTCGGGAGAGGATAGGTTTGAAAGCTCAGACCGTTTCCGTGACCTTCGGATGCGGCCTGAGCTTGCGGAGTTTGCTGTGAAAAGGTTCCCGCAGAGACGCCAAGGCGCAAAGGAAGAAGTACCGGGGCGCCGGCTTGGAGGACTCGACCTCCTTGATCGTTCTTCCTTTGCGCCTTGGCGCCTTTGCGGGAAACGTTTCCTCTGTTTGGAAAAGCGCTTTAGAAGTTCAGCTTCAATCCAAACTGAAACTGCCGGGAGTCGAAAGCGGCCGTCGAACGGCTGAAGTATCGACCATTCTCGGCCCGCTGGTTGAACAGCCGGACGTCATCGATAAAGGGCGACGCCGCAGCTTCGTTGAACCGATTGAACAGGTTGAAGCCTTCGGCGATTAGTTCCAAACGCAGGTGTTCGCCCAGCGGGACCAGCTTCGCGATGCGCATATCAAGCGACACGAAACGATGCGTGATGCCGAAGTTGCGCGGCAGACTTCCGCTTGTAAACTGTCCGCTCGTAATCAACGGCACGCAGCCGGCAGTGCCCGGCACGCACAACGTTCCGTCAGACAACACTGTCGGACGATCGGTTTGGTTCGACTGGTCATTGTTTGTGTCCTGGTTGCTCAGGATGTTGAACGGTCGACCGGACGAAATCTCGAAGATCGGCGCGATCGTGAAGTTCGACAGGAAACGATTGAAGCCCGACCCTGTGACCCAACTACTCGGCGACGCGATCACCCCACTGAACACAAAACGATGACGTTGGTCGAACAGCGAATTCGATCGCTCCGCGCGGAAGTTGCGATTGTCCTGCGGCAGCAGCGACGTTTGCAGGTCAGACGAATCGTCGATCGAGTGCGACCACGTGTACGAAGCGAGGAACTGGAAGTTATTCGAGAAGCGTTTCCTCAAATCGACGTTCAGCGCGTTGTAGCTGGAATTGCCGTCGGAGGTTTGCGCGTTGATCGAACCAAATGGCGAAACGACCCCCGGCGTTCGCAACGATCCGGCAAGCGCGGAATTGAGAACGGCTGGTGTTACGACGCCGCCCGAAAGCGCCTGGGCCAGAAAGTAGTTTGGAGCGCTCGGACGGAAGAAGTTCGCGATGCCCGGATTCACGATGCGGCTACCGAGGTTCGTCAGCGGCGCGGCGATCATGCCTGGAATAATGAGCGCGAACGTTTGTCCTGCCGTCGGAAACGCTGGAGCGCCAGTCGGCGTTGCCATGGTGAAGCAAAGCAGCGGTACGCCGCCCGGACACGGAACGCCCGTTGTCGGAATCGAAAACGCCAACGCTTCCGTGGTGCTTGCTGGATTGCGACCCGCAAAACGGAAGAAGTTTTGGATTTGCAATTCTGTTCGCGGGGCATTGATGTCGAGCGGATGCGGCAAGTGACGAGCGTTGACGTGGATGTAGCTTCCGGAGAGCGTCATGTCTTTCGTCAATTCACGCTCGATCGTGAAGTTACCTTGCAGCGCGTACGCATACTCGAAGTTCTTCTGGACGTGCAGCGTAAACGGCAGCACCGGACCAAAGCCCGGGAATGTTTGATCGTTGAATCGTTGCCGGCCGAATTGATACTGAGCACCGACTGCAACACCTGGCGTCACCACACCAGCCGGACAGATCAATGTGACTGGTCCACCCGGAGGACAAACCGTTCCCTGGAACACTTGAACCGCGTTTAGCAACGCCGTCTGCGCCGGACTGCCCGGAGTCAGGATGCCTTGTTGTTGTTGCACGGCGTCGGCGATGTCGGAGTTGAACGAGATTGCGAGCAGCGGGTGATCGTAGAAGAGTCCGTATGCGGCGCGAATCGCAGTCTTGCCGTCGCCCCACGGATCCCACGCGATTGCCAGGCGCGGCGCCCAGTTGTTCTTGTCGCGCGGAAATCCTTGTTGCACACCCATCGCGTCCTGTGCGGCGAGCACGTCGGCGGCTGTCAGATTGATTCCCGAGAGGGGATCGCGCAGTGGCAGTGTTGGGATCTGTTCGGTGAGCTCAATGTCGTAACGAATGCCGTATTTGAGCGTCAGGTTACGACGGATGTTCCAGTCGTCCTGCGCAAAGAACGCCATCGGCTTGTTGCTGATGCTGCTGACCGGATTACCGAAACCTTGAATGAAGTTCGCCGGGAAGCCGAGACCGTATTGTTGCACTGGGGTGAAATCCGGAGCGCCGGCAAACGCCGGGTTCAGCGTAGTTGCCGCCAGGCCACCGAAGTTGAATAGTCCCGCGAAGTTCAGCTCGAATATCGCTTCAGGGATTCGAACGAATGCGACGTCGCCGCCGAACTTGAAGTTGTGATTTCCCGCAACGATGTTGATGTTGTCGGTAAACTCAAAACGCGTTTCCGTGCGGAGCACGGGCGAGAACAGTTCGCGGCCGATAAAGGCAGTACCCGAGATATTGAAAGCAACCGCATCGCCCTGTTGCGATTTGAACGTCGCGCGGCGCAGGCCGAAGTTGAAGCGAGCTTCGTTAACAACCTTCGGTGAAAGCGTGGACGTCAGGGTCGCAACGAACGGAACGTCCTTAAGCTTCTGAATACCAGTACGTGAAAAGTCGTTCTGACCAAGTGATTGGTTCTGCGACTCGACCTGGATTCCGCTAATCTCGCTCGGGTTGTAACCAAACCTCAACGTGAGATGCTGACTCGGCGTAATCAAGTGGTCGAGGCGGAACGAGTTGAATGTCGTTCTGTCGGTAATCGGAAACACGCGTTGCAGGCCGTTGAGCGGACGGAACGCAATGAACTCACCGGCGGCGTTGGTTGTTCCGCTGGGCACCGGCGCGCCGGAAAGAATAAAGCGTGGCCCAATTGCGCCGGGTAAGATCGGACTGATCGCGGGACACAAACTTCCATCGTTTGGCGACGTCAACGGATTAATGCCCGTCAAAGCAGTCGTGCCGCCACTCGACGCGAAGAACGCATACGCGCGCGCCCCGCAAACCGTGGTCGGCGTTCCCAAAGCCACAAGTGAGTTGATAAAAGCAGCCTGCTGCGGCGTGATGTTATTGAACGTCCGCGCCACGGGATTGAGTCCCGGGATAACTGGAATCGTCGCCGATCCGGTCAATCCCTGAGCTACGTTGCTGGTGAAGAATCCAGACTCGTTACGTCGTCGTTGTTCAAACGCGAAGAAGAAAAACGTGTGTTCAGGATTGAACGGGCCGCCAAGCGTGAAGCCATACTGCGTTCGCGTAAACGGCGGATCTTCAATCGGCGCGAAAGCGTTACGGGCCTGGAAGCTGCGATGGCGCAGGAACCCGAACATATTGCCGTGAAACTCTCTCCCGCCGGACTTCGTGACGACGTTCACGACGCCACCCGCCGAACGGCCAAACTCAGCCGCGAACGAGTTACTCACCACCTGAAACTCTTGCACTGCTTCCTGACTGACAGTTGATTTGGACGCATTCACTGAGTTGTCAGTGTTGTCAGCGCCATCGACCTGGACCAGGTTCGAACGTCCGCGCTGGCCGCCGAAGTTCAAGCCAGTGGTGGGCGCTGGTCCGATCGGACGGCCGGCATCTCGGCTGACTGTCGACGACAGGGTTGAAAAATTGACGAAGTTGCGTTCGTTGATCGGGAGGCTGTTGATTTGTTGCTGTTGGATGGTGGTGGCGATCGCCGTCTTTTGCTGTTCAACTATTTCCGAAGTCGCATCGGAAACAGTGACGACCTCGGAGATATCGCCAGGTGAAAGCGTGACGTTTAGTTCGGCGGCCTGCCCGACCGTGACGTTAACGGCCGGCGAGACCCATTTCTTGAAACTCGGCGCTTCGACCGTGATCTCATAGTCGCCGGGAGGCAAGTTGATGATGCGATAAAAGCCTTCATCGTTGGTGGTTGCGGTACGAGTCAGGTTTGTGGCGGCATTACGCGCCGTAACGGTCGCGTTTGGAACCACGGCTTCAGTGGCGTCTCTTACCGTGCCCTGCAGATCGGCTGCGTTGGACTGCGCCTGGCCAAGAGCGACACTCGCGGCTGCCAGGGTAATCATCAGCAGAGAAATGATGCGACATGATCTGACAAGCGGGGCCATAAAGGATACAAACATCGCCGTTCTCCTTAACTTGTTTCGCGACTCTGGTACTCGCGCAGTCACTAAAGACTTTACGTTTCGCTTTCCGTGGACGAGATTGCACGTCGGAGATCCGTCTCCGATTACTGCCAGCGCGTGGGAGTGAATCGTGCGCCGCTATCCATTGCGCTTCCTTGAGATTAGAAGCCGTGTAGAGAGACCAAACTTGCCCAGCCTTTTTACTCTAAAAGACTGTTGTGTGGCAAGAATTTATGTGATTTTGCGTGAGCGCGTGTGGCGCGGACGAGACGGTTTCGAAGGCGTTCACTGGCGCCGAAAATCGCAATGCCCAGTTCGGTGAGGCGAGGACTGAACGCGGCGCGCCTTAGCAATCCGCAAATTCGGAGACGACCGTCAAAAGCCTGGCGATACGCGGCGGTGTAATCGGTTTCGAGGGAGGCAAAGGAACTGTTTTGTCCCCGTAAAATCGTTTGGGCGACCAGTTCACCACTTTCAAACGCCAT
>DASRPN010000123.1:0-6301 GCA_035646355.1 Pyrinomonadaceae bacterium
GTCAGGTAGCGCTCAACCATGATGGCGATCGAGTAGACCGACATGATCAGCAGCACGACGACGACGGAGATAGCCACGCCGCCCATGCTCTTCACCATCTCCGTCAGGCTGAAGTGATCGGCACCCGATGACTCTGAACTCGCTGCGGCTTCTTGCAAAAACATTAGAAGACCGAAGGCCTTCGTTCCTAAAAGACTCGTTAGAATTGTCACGGTGAACCCCTCCAAAAGGTTTATTTAGTTTGATAGCAAGCAGAGAAGCCGGGACGGCCTACGGGAACCGCGGCGACACGACATAAAATCTCCGCAGTTACTGAGCCACGAAGTTGTACTGGATTACTCCGGTAACTTTGACAGGCTGTCCCGATAGCTTGGTTGGGGAAAATCTTGCCTGACGCGCAGCGTTCACAGCTGCCTGGGTCAACAACGGGTGACCCGAAACCGCGCTCGCGGAAATGACCGAGCCGTTCTCGTCGATGGTAACTTGCACGACCACAGTGCCGGAAGCGTGGGCCGCCCTGGCAATCGGTGGATACGAGGGTTTCGGCAAGCTGATCGCTTTACCATTCAGAACGCCTCCGGAGATCGGAGCGCGAGGCTTTGGTTTTTCCTCTGGGGGTGGCGGTGGTTCGTCGGCGATCTTCACCGGCGCCGAGGTCACGACAGTGCCCGTGCCAGGTCCCGATGGCATTGCCACCGCGGCATTTGAATCGTTGGAGCCTAAGACTGTTGTCACGCCGCGTCGCACCGGCGGCACATCACTGGCTTTAGCCGAAACCTTTTCCGGAACCAACTTGGTCTCGCTCACGTCAGCGATCAGCTCCTTACGAACGTCGACGTTCTGCTCAACCTTGGTCGGTTTCGCTTCTTCCTTCTGTTGGACTTCTTCTTTTTGTTGCTGCGGTACCGGCACGGGAGCGACGAGGGTGGTCAGCTCCAACTCCATCTCAGAAAGATGAGCGTCGTACATGAAAATACCTGCGATGACGAAGGCCACAATAAGCACGGCATACACCGCCAAGGTAATGCCGATGAACGATCCTTTTCGCGTTAAATCTTCTTTATGCGAACTGGACTCAACGAGATTATCGAACATTGAAATTTATCCTCCGATTCCGGCGCCAAATGGATCAGGGGTTACTAACTAAATAAGCAGTATTGCTGCTCACAAAAAGTCGATTTAAGCCGCTTGAATTCGTCATGAAGAAGGGGAAACAGCAGCTTCTGCGATATAGAGCACACCGTATAGATTTGGAAGCCGCTGCGCGAGAAACTCGCCGGCCCGCTCAACACACCGCCACCGCACCCAACCTCTGATTTCACAAAACGCGGGGTCGACTTTGAGACTATTTAATTGGCCAGCAACGGTCGCAGTCTAGTCCTCATACCGTTTCAAAGTCAAGCGCAAACGTGTCACCCACGCGTTACGATTGCGATATGTGTCCTGTTTTCACGCGCGACCAGCGCCAGTCGAGCGTTTGCCCGTACTCGGCGCAATCGCTTCGCGACCCGCTGCTTTCGCGGGTGTGCGCACGCCGCCCCTAACTGGTTGACTGAAACTTAATGCCGCTTGCTTGTTTGCTGCCTCGATTCGCTGCTCCCACCAAACCATGATCGGGCTTGCAATTGCTATTGACGAATACGTTCCGAAGATGACGCCGATAAACAGTGCGAGCGAAAATCCGCGCAACACGTCACCGCCAAATAACACGAGGGCCAGCACCGACAAAAATACGAGTCCATTCGTGATCACGGTGCGAGACATCGTCTCATTGATAGCGTCGTTCGTGATCTTATAGAGCGAGTCGCGGCGGTGAAGCTTGCGGTTTTCGCGAACGCGATCGAAAACCACGATCGTATCGTTCACGGAGAAACCGACAAGTGTCAGCAAGGCCGCGATCACGTTGAGACTGATCTCAATCTGGAAGATTGAGAAGAAACCGAGGGTGACGAGCACGTCGTGGAAGACCGCGATGACAGCCGCTGCGCCGTAGGTCCATTCGAAACGGAAGGCGATGTACATCAGGATACCGACCAGTGCAGCGAGCGTGACGGCTATGGCCTTGTTGCGAAGTTGCTCGCCGGCGATTGCGCCTACGGCATCGGTACCGACGATCTTGTAGGCGGCGTTTTGATCCGCTTCGATTTCACGGTCTGGCGCTGCTTCGGCACCAAACGTGTTCAAGGCGTCGCGCACCTGTGTTCTTCCGTCTTTCCCTTCTTCAAGCGGAACCTTAATAAGGACGGTATCGGTCCGGTCGGTGACTGGCTGCACAACTGCGTCGTGAATACCTTTGGCGGCAAGAGCTGCACGAATAGTTTCGTCCGGCGGCATTTGCCTGAAGCGTGCGGTGACGACCGTACCGCCCTTGAAGTCGACGCCTAGGTTGAAAGCCTGGCCGCCGCTCACTTGTCGAAAAATAGCGGAGCCCAGCCCCGCCAACATCAACGCTACCGAGATCAAGATGAACAAGCGGCGACCACCCAGCCAATCAACATTAATAGCCTTAAGGATTTGAAACATAATGAATCTCTAAATACTCAGCGACTCCACTCTTTCCTTGCGGCTTAACAGCCAGATGAAGATCGTCTTCGATACGTAAACGGCCGAGAACAGATTGACCAGCAATCCAATCACGAGTGTGACCGCAAAACCCCGAATCGGTCCGGTGCCAAACACGAACAGAAACAGCGACGAGACGATCGTGGTGACGTGAGTGTCGATGATAGTGATGAATGCGCGTTGAAATCCCTGCTCGACGGCCGAGGGAATTGTCTTTCCGGATCGTATTTCCTCTCGAATACGCTCGAATATCAGCACGTTCGAGTCGACCGCCATACCGATCGTAAGAATGATACCGGCGATACCTGGCAGCGTGAGCGTAGCTCCGAAGACGATCAATCCCGCTAGCATCAGGATCATGTTAAGTAACAATGCCACCACCGCGTTTACGCCGGAGCCGCGATAGTAGATGAGCATGAACAGGACGACGAACGCGAGACCATATAACGATGCCCGCACACCCGCGCGAATCGAGTCAGCTCCCAGGCTGGGACCTACCGTGCGCTCTTCGAGGTATTCGATTGGCGCCGGCAGCGCGCCCGAGCGGAGCGTCAGCGCCAAGTCCTCGGCGCGAGTTTGGGTAAAGTCACCGGTGATCTGGCCGCTCTCATATATCGGAGACTTGATGAAGGCAATCGAGCTCACTTCATCGTTAAGGACGACGCCCATGTAATTATTTACGTTGGCAGTGGTCCACGCTCCAAACTTCTCAGCGCCGGCTCTCTTCAACGTGAAGTTGATCTCCCAGTCTTTAACTCCGCCGCCCTGCGACTGACCGGCGCTGGCGCGGCTCAATTGATCGCCGATTATGACAGCCGGGGCCTCGACGACAACATATTGAGTCACACCCTGTGCATTTGGATCTTTGGTTGGATCGTCGCTTTTGTCCTTATTTTCCTTATAAGGCAAAACCTTTCGATTGGGCGGAATCGAGCCGCCGAGAGATTCGATCGCCGCTTCGCGCGTCGGATATGTCGTTGGCGGCGCGGGACTCGGAGGACCAATCACGTGAACGAGTTCAAGGCGCGATTGGACTTTTAGAATCTCTTTCACCCGCTCAGGATCCGAGACGCCTGGCATTTGCAGCAGGATCTGGTGCGCACTCTGTGCGCCGTGCGATTGCAGCGTCGGCTCAACAACTCCGAGTGCGTTGATGCGACGATCGATAATCGTCATCGCCTGGTTCGTCGCTTCATCCGCAAGGACTCGTTGCGCAGTACCCGTCATCGTCCAAACCATCTGCGATCCGGACGAGGAGTAGGCCCAGACTGTCGTGTCAGCGAGTTCTACCTTCTGATCAATCGCTTCCTTGATCTGAGTGATCTTTGACGCGTCGGCCGGATCGAGAATCACTCGATAATTGTTATTACCGGTTTCAAACTTGCCGTCCTTGATATCGTGTCCTGCGTCTTTCGCCGCGTTTTGTGCCGAGATATAGGCTTCTTCAGTAACGCGCTTCAGATACTGTTCGGTTTGCACTCGCATGACGAGATGCGAGCCGCCCTGAAGGTCGAGACCGAGATGAATATTCGACGCCATGGTGGCCTTGATGCCCGACCAGGTGAAGTCCCGAAGCGTTGGCCAACGGCGCGGGCCGATCACGAGATACAGACCGACCAGAGTTACTAAAACGATAATGATTGTGCGGTGAAGGAGGTGCTTTTTCTTCATTTTGGAAAACTTACCCGGGTTGCTTCCCTTCTTCGTCGATTCCGGCGATGGCCGACCGCGCGATCTCCAGAATCGTCTTATCGGCGCTCCGGATCATGAAACTGGTGTCGCGCACGGCGGTAATCACGCCAATAATTCCACCATTAGTGATTACGCGGTCGCCAGTTTTAAGACTCGCGATTGTCTCTTGAAGTTGTCGCTGGCGCTTCTGCTGTGGCCTTATTAATAGGACGTAGAAGATGACGATGATGAGAACGATTGGAAGTAGTTGCGCTAATCCGCCCATACCAGTCTGAAAGAAAATCAGGAGAGTGTGCATTTGGTTTTTAGTTGCGAGCAAACAAACAAGCGGCGAGGTAGCGAACTACTATTCACCATTCGCACTCAGCCGCTGGGTGAACTCTCGCCGAAATTTAGGGAAATCGCCAGACCGGATAGATTGCCTCACGCCTCGCATGGTGTCAAGGAAGAACGCCAGATTGTGGTGTGTCAACAGGATACTCGCCAGCATCTCGCCGCTCATATATAAATGCCTCAAATACGCGCGGGAATGACGGCGGCAAACCGAGCAGGGGCACAATTCGTCCAGCGGGCGATTGTCTTGCGCCCATTGCGAATTTTTGATGTTCAACTTGCCGCGGGCCGTGAATGCCTGGCCCGTGCGCCCGTTGCGGGTTGGCAGGACGCAGTCAAACATGTCCACACCACGAGCGACCGACTCGACGAGGTCTTCCGGCGTCCCGACACCCATCAAATATCGTGGAGATTCCCTGGGCATTTTCGGCGCGATCTCATCAATTACTTCGAACATCACGGATTTCTCTTCGCCGACGCTCAAACCGCCGATTGCGTAGCCGTCGAAGCCGATTTCCACCGTTTGTTCGAGACTTTGTCGCCGCAAATCGAGGTGGCCGGCGCCTTGAACGATGCCAAACAGTGCTTGCGCGCCGCTGATGCCGTGCTTTTCGACGCGACCGGTGTCCGCAGCGCCCGCTTGCAGTCGATCGAGCGCTGTTTTGGATCGTAGCGCCCAGCGGGCGGTCAGTTGCATGCTGCGCTCGGTATCTTCGTGACTCGCCTCCCCGGGCGCACACTCGTCAAACACCATCACGATGTCCGATCCGAGCGCCGCCTGCACCTCCATCGATACTTCAGGCGAAAGAAACCGCAGCGATCCGTCGACGTGAGATCGGAACTCGGTGCCTTCCTCGCTGATTTTGCGCAAGGCGCCAAGGCTCCATACCTGGAAACCGCCCGAGTCAGTCAACAGCGCCCTGTCCCAACCGATGAACCGGTGAAGACCACCGGCAGCCTTGATGACGTCGATGCCAGGTCGAAGCCAAAGGTGATAAGTGTTGCCGAGAATGATCCGCGCGTTCAGATCGTCCGACTCGAGTTCTTCGAAGCGAATCCCTTTGACTGTGCCTGCGGTTCCGACCGGCATGAAAACCGGTGTCTCGATCGATCCGCGACGCGTCGTCAGCACGCCCGCACGCGCTTCGCCGTCCTGCGCCTCGACTTCAAAATGCAATGACTTCATCGGAGACAGAAGTGCTCCCGCAGAGGCGCAAAGACGCTAAGTAAGATGGGGGAGGTTCTCCTTTGCGCCTTTGCGCCTCCGCGGGAGCTAATGCCTGGGTTTTTTCTGTTTATGCTTTTCAACGATTCTCAAAGGCGTCGCGAAAAAGTCGAACTCTTCGCGCAGTCGATTCTGTATATAACGTTCGTAGGAAAAATGGAGCCCCGGCTTACCGCCTGACGTAAACAGCACAAATGTCGGCGGTCTAACTCCGACTTGAGTCAAATATTGAACTTTCAACCGCGAATACCCGCTCTTACCTGGAGACGGCGCCGATCCACCGCGCGGTTGCGCGACGGCTCTTTCGAAGAAGTCGTTCAGTTGCGAGGTCGCGATGCGCCGGTTGCGCGCCTCGTCGGCTTTCAAGACCAGCGACAGGATCCGATCCACTCGTTGTCCGGTCAGTGCGGAGATCGTGATCACCGGCGCCCAATCCAGGAACTTCATCTTGTCGCGCAGGCTTCGTTCAAACTCGATCGACGTATTCGT
>DASRPN010000124.1:0-20945 GCA_035646355.1 Pyrinomonadaceae bacterium
CGCGGTAATCCTGAAGTTGAAGAAACGTTAAAACGAAAACTGCTCTATCGCTCGCAGGCCGAGACTGTAAAGGAGGAGTTTATTCGTGGCCGGCACTCCCTTGCCGTCACGGGCACACACGGGAAAACGACGACCACCAGCATCGCCGCCTGGGTGATTGATCAGGGCGGCCTTGACCCCACCTTTCTAATCGGCGGCGTGGCGCAAAATTTCGGCAGCAGCTTTCGTGTGACGCAAAGTGACTACGTGATCGTCGAGGCCGACGAGTACGACACTGCCTACTTCGACAAGGGTCCGAAGTTCATGCATTACCTGCCTGAGCTGGCTATCGTCAACAACATCGAATTCGATCACGCCGATATCTACAAAGATCTTGACGCGGTGAAGCTCGCTTTTCGCCGTTTCATGAACCTCGTGCCTGAGAATGGGCGACTGATTGCCGGGTGGGATAGTCCCAACGTGCGCGCGGTGGTTGAGTCGTTCGGACCTAAGCTGTTTACCCAACTGGAAACATTTGGCACAAGTGAAGATGCACGCTGGCAGGTTCGCAACGCGGACTTCACAGGCGGACTGTCGCGATTTGAAGTCTTTCGCGATCAACAACCGTGGGGCGAGTTTCAAACTCCGCTGTTGGGAGAGTTCAACCTTCTTAACTGCCTCGCCGTGATCATCGCGGCGAACGCTTGGGACGTGAGCCGCGAGAGGATTCAAGACGCGCTGGCTACTTTTAAAAACGTCAAACGGCGCGTGGAAGTCCGGGGCGAACAACGCGGTATCACGGTTATCGACGACTTCGCTCATCACCCGACGGCGGTTCGGGAAACATTGCGCGCCCTCCGTGCACGCTACACAGATCGCCGTCTGATCGCCATTTTCGAACCGCGCTCGTGGTCCTCTCGCCTCGCCGTCTTCCAAAACGACTACGCTAACGCGTTTGTGGCCGCCGATTACGTGGTTGTCGCAAGCGTCTTCGATAGCCAGAAGGTGACAGAAAAGGGACGGGCGCTTGATACCGAAGAATTAATTGAGGCCATTTCGCGACAGGGAAAGCCCGCGCTGGCCCTGCCTGGAGCCGATGAGATCGTCGAGCACATCCTGCCGGAGCTTCGTGAAGGCGACGTGGTGGCGATAATGTCCAACGGGGGTTTCGGCGGTATTCACGAAAAGATCCTCACAGGGCTTCAGTCCACGTGACACGTAGCGTGACCCCGGACGCCTTCGTCCCGCGCTCTGCGTTTCTCTGCGTCTCGGCGGTTAAATGTGGAGCCAAAGTATGACCGCAGAGTCGCAGAGGAACGCAGAGATACGCAGAGTCAGTACTGTAGAGCACAAATAAGAAAAATATTCGTAACGCTCTTGCAGACTAACTTGGGTACAAGTCTGGCCCGGTCCAGGAGGGCCCCCAGGTGAAGAACTTCTCCATCTTTGAGCAAGCGCTCAAGTTCTCTGGAGTCGAAGACACAGAAAATCTTGGTGAAATCGCGAGTCTGTCCCGTCGCGACTTTATCGAACGGGAGAGCTTCATCTGCCACACAACGACGGCTTCCGTCGAGTATTCCTGCCTGATGATCGAAAACGCCGTGTTGCTCCGCACGAATCGTGCCGGACGTGTTTATGCCGGAGTTGAGAAGTTCTCATTGCTGCAACCGATCATCGATCGTTACATGCGAATCGCGGACATTTCTGAGTCAGTCTATCTGTTCGGTGAAGACGACTGGCGACCGCCAAGGCATCCCAATATCAGGCTCGTTCCATTGAAGACGGATTTTCGGCTGACGCGGGAGTTGTTCGTCATTGCCGACTCTTCATCGCTGAATTGCGCGCTTGTTGCTTTCGATGAAGCTGCGTTGAATGTCACGACACCGGAGGAGGCGCGGTACTGGGCGATCAAATCCAGCAATCCTGAGGTAGTTCATGCCCTGTCGAAATCGGTCGAAGGCGTGATTGATTGGACCCTCGCGGCCTGAGAAAAAACATTGGTCATTTATCGTTTGACATTTTTCATTTGTCATTTGTTCGAACCTTCGGTTGAGTGCTTTCAAATAACCAATGACAAATGACAAATGACAAATGTCAAATGACCAATGACAAATGACCCGACTACAGTCGGGTCTCGATCTGTGCCGTTAGTACGCGGCGGATTCTTGGCGGTAACAATTTCGACGCAAGCATCGCGACCGACCCAACCAGTTCGACTACATCCCCGCCACCGCGCCAGTGTTCTCGTACAACCCGCGCATCAGTTACCGTCATCAATCGCAACAGACTCATAGAGATCAAGTAAGCGTCGTCGATCTGGCCCACAAACGGCAACATGTCGGGAATGAAATCGAGCGGCACGACTGCGTAAACGATGGCTCCGGCAACGAGCAATCTCTCCTTCGCCGGCACTCTTCCATCAACCATCAAACGCGCGCACAGAACCAGCATGTTGGGAATGAAAAACAGTAAATTTGCCATCCGGCTCCGCAGGCTTGGTTCTGACATGCATCCTCCTACATAATCTGGTTCATTTTTCATTTTCCATTTCTCATTTGCCATTGTTAATTTGCTTTCCGGGAACCAATGACAGATGAAAAACGGAAAATGATAAATGGAAAATAACACATGGACATTCTCGAACGAATTCGCCAACGCGCAGGTTCCAGACCACAGCACATCGTACTTCCCGAAGGTGACGATCCGCGTACGGTCGTTGCCGCCGCACAATGCACAAGTCAACGCATTGCTCGTATCACTCTGCTCGGCGATGAGGGAACCATTCGCAACGCAGCGCGCGACAACGGCGTCGATCTTGGTGGCGTCGAGATCATAGACCATCGACGTGCGCCGGATTTCGAGAAGATGGTCTCGTTGTTTTACGACTTGCGGCGCGCCAAAGGGCTGATGCCTGACGAAGCGCGAACGCAGGTCTCCGATCCGTTGTACTACGGCAATCTGATGGTCCGTTTGGGCCAGGCTGACGGATCCGTGGCGGGCGCGACCAACACCACGTCGCACACGGTTCGCGCAGCACTGCACTGCATCGGCGTCCGATCGGGTTTCAAACTCGTGTCGAGTTTCTTTCTGATGTCATTGCGCAATAGTGATGCCGGCCACGAAGGGGCGATGATCTATGCCGATTGCGGTGTTGTGATCGATCCGAGTGCCGCCGAGCTGGCTGAGATTGCACTCGCGGCAGCGGATTCATGTCGAGCGTTGCTCGGCGCCGAGCCTCGTGTAGCGATGCTTTCGTTTTCGACCAAAGGAAGCGCGCGTCACAAGCTGATCGACAAGGTCGTCGAAGCGACGCGCACGGTAAAAGCTCGGGCACCTGAGTTGCAGGTCGATGGAGAGTTACAAGCTGACGCCGCGCTGGTCGCGTCCGTTGCGCAATCAAAAGCACCCGGTTCGTCCGTTGCAGGTCGCGCTAACGTTCTGATCTTTCCGGATTTGCAAGCCGGAAACATCGCTTATAAATTAACTGAGAGACTCGCAGGCGCGACCGCTATCGGGCCGGTTCTTCAAGGTTTGGACAAGCCGGCGAACGATCTCTCCCGCGGCTGTACGGCCCAAGATATAGTCGACGCGGTAGCGATTACGGCCGTGCAGGCCCAAGCCCGCAAGGACGGGTGAAGCGGCCCCGAAAGGCAACGTAGCCACCGGGCACGCATCAAACGGCTGAATTCATTAAACCCGTGTTTCTGCTAAAACGCTCATTTGTGATTTTTGCGCTGGCAGCGTTCTTCACTACTGCCTCCGCGCAGCAACCATCACCGTCCCCTACCCCGACTCCAAAAGAGGAAACCGTTAAGGTTTTCACTGAGGAAGTTCGTCTGCCGGTGCAAGCGTTCGACGCCTACGGTCATTACGATCCGACACTCGAACTCGACGACATTCTCGTGCTCGAAGATGGCGTCATTCAGCAACTTCGAAGCGTTACGCATCTTCCGGCGAACGTGCTGTTTATCCTGGATACGGGCGGCGAGT
Source organism: Pyrinomonadaceae bacterium (assembly GCA_035646355.1). Classification (GTDB taxonomy): domain Bacteria; phylum Acidobacteriota; class Blastocatellia; order Pyrinomonadales; family Pyrinomonadaceae; genus PSRF01. The sequence goes on from DASRPN010000124.1 coordinate 3,970, forward strand.
TAAGCGGCTTGGGTGGAATGTCGAAGAGCACGAGCCTGACGCGCCAAGTCGCCTCGGAGTTGATCGGCAAACTTCAAGCCGGCGCCTGGATCGCGGTTATGCAATCCAGCAACACCGCTGAGATGGTCCAGCCTTGGACCACTGACAGGTCTGCTGTCCTCAAGACGCTGAAGTCCAAACTAATTTCGGCGAAACGCTCGCGCATCTCCGACGCCATTGCCGTTGCTGGCAAACAATTGAAAGACCGGCCGGAAGGCAGTCGACACGTCGTAATGATTACTGACGGCGTCGATTCGCCGGGTGTGAAAACAAATCGTGAAGAGGCGGTGAAAAATCTGATCGCCGCTCGTGCTACGGTCCACATCATTAGTTACACCGAGTTTGTTCGACAGAAAAGCGATAAGAGAGATTCTCCGATCATCGCTGGACCACGTCCGCCCAGTTCCGATCCGATCACCGCCACCGATCCTACGCTCGCTCCCGGACAGACACGTTCACCTTCGTTCGGCATCGGCATCCGGTTCGACCCGGCGATGCGGCGACAACGAAAGGCTTATGAAAACGAAGTTAAGAAGAGCCAGACGGTGTTGAAGAACGTGGCTGAGGAAACTGGCGGCAAGTTGATGCTACCGCTCAACAGTGACGAGATGATCGTGCAGGCGCGTGAAGTGGCGCGCGCAATCGGTGCTGAATATGTCGTTACTTACCGGCCGAAGCGTCCGCTGGCCGAAGCGACGCCGGGTGAATACCGGCGCATTCAGGTGGCGTCACGCAGAGTTGGATTAAGTTTGCACGCACGTCGCGGCTACGTCGTCCCAACACCTCAACCGTAAAAGTGAACTTTGTGCTTTGTACTTTGAACTTTGTTTTTTACAAAGCACTAAGTACAAAGTACCAAGCACTAACTTACCGGTGTCCCAGTCCCGCAACCTCGAGTTGCGAGTCGAGATGGGGCACGAGTTCGCGCACATTAAAATGATCGGGCTTGGGTAACAACGACAGGCGGTGCAGTTCTTCCCAATCTTCCTTCGGCACGCGGTGAAACGCTTCCACCACTTTCGGATCGAACTGCCGGCCGGCCCAATCGTCCAGCTCCTGCGCCGCAGCTTCGTACGATTTGCCGCGCCGGTAAACGCGATCGCTGGTGATTGCGTCAAACGCATCCGCCACCGCAAAGATGCGCGCGCAAACGTCGATCTCTTCGCCACGAAGTCCATTCGGATAGCCGCTGCCGTCCCACTGTTCATGATGCTGCGCGACGACCTTCGCCGCGCCCTGTAAGAATTCGATTCCGCGCAGGATCTGCTGACCATGCACCGGATGTTCGCGCATACGTACCCACTCTTCTTCAGTCAACTTCGCGGGCTTGCGCAAGATCGAATCAGGCACACCGATCTTTCCGATGTCGTGCAACAGCGATCCAAACTCGAGTGCCTTCATCTCTTCACTGCTGAGTCCATACTCACGTCCGAGGCGCAGACTGTAAGTCACAACCCGCTCCGAGTGTCCGTGCGTTTCCGAGTCGCGCGTTTCAAGCGCGGCGGTCAGCGCTTTCAGCGTCGAGCGATATGAACCTTCGAGTGAATTCAAAGCGCGATCGAGTTCGGCTGTACGTTGTTCTACAAGCTCTTCGAGATGGTTTTCGTAGCGTTGCTTTGCCACGACCAATTCGTGATATTCGAGTGCTCGCTTGACGACGGCCTCAACCTGGCGCAGGTCAAACGGTTTCATCAGATAATCAAAAGCACCAAGTCGCAGGGCGCCGATTGCGCTCTCGACGGTCTGCATGCCGCTGATCATTACGACAACAGTGTCGGGCGAGAGTTGTTTGACGTGTGGAATCATCTCGAGTCCGCTCATGCCCGGCATCGTGATATCGCTTATCACGAGCTCAAATTGGCCGGCGCGAAGGCAGTCGAGCGCTTGTTCGGCCGAGCCCGCTTTGAGGCATTCGTAGTCCTCGCTCAGCAGGTCGGCCAGTATCTCGGTAATCTCCCGCTCATCATCAACTATGAGTATGCGGGGCAGCATAGTTGTCGGCATTTGTCGTCTCTCCTGGATGCAGGGCACGGCGGCGAGCATTCTAAAAACTATAATTGCTCGGCGGATTGTGAGAGATTTGAGGATTGGGGACTCTCGGACGTGCCGGCCCAAAAACCTGGCTCAGGCATTCTAGCCCGTTTTGCCCAACTGTGGCAAACAAGTTTTTGCTGCGACGTAATTGCTGAGAGAAAACAGACTTACGCCGGTACGGCATCATACGGAAGGACGCTTTTCTCGACTGCGTCGCGGCTGTTGCCAACGGCGGTAAACGGCCTTATCATGTCAGCCCTTCAGCCGGAGTGGCGAAATTGGTATACGCACCAGACTCAAAATCTGGCGAGCTTCACTGCTCATGTCGGTTCGAGTCCGACCTCCGGCACCATCTTTTTAGCTAGCCCTTCCGCGAGTATCTCAACAATGAGTGCACTCAATATCGTCGACACGCGTGCACGGCAGCGCGTTGTTGAGGCCGCTTTTGTGTTGCTCGGTCAACAAGGACTCAAGGGCGAATTGCTCAAAGATGCGGCCGAGCAGGCTAACTGCACGCTCGAACGTGCCCAGGTCTTCTTCCGGCGCGATGAAGACTTGGTGTTGGCTCTTTATGCGCGGCTGGCGGCGGAGTTGGAAGCGCGCGTGGGCGAGTTACCGGAAGGCGACGTCGCGACCCGCTTTCGCGCGGCGATGAAGGCCAAGATTGAACTGGTTGCTCCGCATCGTGAAGCGCTGGCGGCGCTGATCGCGACGTTGCTCGATCCTCGTCATGAACTCGCAGCGTTGGGCCAACAAACCGAAGTCATACGCAGCCGCGTTATGGGTGTGTTTTCAGTCGTAGTGCTTGGCGCGACGGATGCTCGCAAGACAAACAAGCCGGAACTGGTACGCAGTCTCTACGCTGCGCACCTCGCTCTAATGCTTTTGTGGAGTCAGGATCGTTCACCCGGAGCGGTTGCGACAAACACGGCGATCGATTTCGTCTGTGACATGCTTTCGTTGTCCAACAGCCTGTCCTGGTTACCGAACTTTCAGAAACGATTAGGCCAGTTGGAACTGGTGGCCGCCCAATTCGTCGAGCCTGCACCTGACCCGGAACAGAATCAACTCGCGATCGCTATTCTCAAACAACTGTTTCGTCACCGGCGGCTGCAACCAGATGCCGGGAGCTGCGCTGACAGTCCCTGCGACCAATGCCTCGCAATGCACCTTCCAAAAGTACGGCGGTGGATTGCAGCAGACGAACCGATTCATTTCCTGTTGCCGTCTTTTCCTGCGAAGTCTCCCAACACGGAGAAGGTGCTCGGACGACTTCCGGACATGGCCGAAAAACTGGCCCTGAAATATCTGGAGAACGTCTGCGCTGAGTTGAGGCAACTGTATGCGCCGGGAGCTCGTATTTCTATTTGTTCAGATGGTCGCGTTTTCAGCGACCTCGTTGGCGTTACAGATGCGGATGTTACGAACTATGCGACCGAACTCCGGCGATTGATGGACCGTGTCGATGCCCAATCGCTTGACTTCTTCAGTATGGAAGACCTATTCGACATTGGGGATCACGAAGCGATGCGGCAGCAGTTGATCTCGCACTACTGCGATTCACTCACCGCAATCGAAGAACGCATTCACGCTTTCGAGCATCATCGCGCGCTCTTCAACGGTATTCAGCGTTTCCTTTTTGAGGATCGCGTTGCGATGGACACCGGCAAGACTCGCAACCAACTGAGGAACGACTGCAAAGCGCTGGCCCATGAAGTGATTCAGCGCAGCGACGGCTGGGGCCGGCTACTAAACGATTGCTTTCCGATGTCGCTTCGACTTTCGATTCATCCGCAAGGTCCACATTCGGAAAAGATCGGAATTCTTCTCGGCGAGGCAAACGACACGTGGCTGACTCCGTGGCATGGAGTTGCGGTCAGAGACGCGGACACGTTTCGCATGATGCGTCGACACGAAGCCGAGGAACTCGGGGCGCGCGTTATTGAGCGCGACGGAAGGCCGAGTTATTTCCAACTTTGAACACACTTATGAGCGACGAGAAGGTAAGAGTTGGGCGCGATCGTTACCTGGCGCGGAACAAACTCAGCCTCAGCAGTTATTCGGCCAAAAAGTTTCCGGTCTATTTCTTCAAGTGGCCCATCTGGTTGCCTAATCCCGGCTATCTGCCCGCACACGATCTGCATCATGTAGTTACCGGCTATGGGACGGGATTGGTGGGCGAAGCGGAGATCAGTGCGTACGAACTTCGGGGCGGGTGCGGCTCGGTCATGATATTCATACTCTGTGTCGGAGCGATTCTCTTTGGCGTGTTCGTCGCGCCGAGAAGAATCTCGAAAGCCTGGCGTAACTCGCGTGGCGCGCACAATCTCTATCGCTCAGAAATACCGTACGAGTCGTTGTTGGAGATGAGCATCGGTGATCTACGGCAACATCTCGGCCTTCCAAGAAATGGATTGCAGCTTGAACTTTGAACAACTACAACCGCTCTCGCCTTTTGGACTGACGGTGCGAGCCGTCGAGGCTGGCGCCGACGTCAGACTCGTTGCGTCGCGCTTAAAAGGATGGGTCGACGTACATCGCTTCGTCGTGTTGAAAGGATTCGAACCGCTGAACGGTACGGGACTGCCGACTTTTTGTCGAAGCTTGGGAGAGTTGCTCGAGTGGGAATTTGGCGCCGTTAACAACCTCCGAGTGGATCCGGACACTAAGAACTATCTCTACACTAATCGGGCGGTTCCTTTTCATTGGGACGGCGCATTTCTGCCTCGCAGCCCACACTACATCTTCTTTCACTGCGACGTTGCTCCGGTTTCGGAGTCCGGCGGTGAAACGCTTTTTTGCGATACGGTGCGTTTGTTGGACGAGACTCCGCTTGAATTACAGAAACTCTGGAACGATGTCGTCATCACTTACACCACAGAAAAGATCGTGCACTACGGAGGCACCTTCAGTTCACCGCTGCTGGCTTCGCATCCGACTCTAGGCATCCGAGTGGTCCGCTATGCCGAACCAGTTGCAGATCTGAATCCGGTCCAACTAAACATCGCCGGCATCAGCGAAGATGAACAGCCGGTGTTTCTCGAAGACATGCGTCATCGACTAAACGACGAAACCTGTTGTCACGCTTACCAGTGGGAAAGCGGCGACATCGTTATCGCCGATAACTTCGCTCTTCTTCACGGACGACGAGCCTTCGCAAAAGACACGAGGCGACACATTCGGCGTGTTAACATCCTCTGACCCTTTTTCTCAGTGGTCCGTGGTCAGTTGTCTAACATCTGTCAGTAACCACAACGGACCACTGACTACTGACCACTGACAAACCTCTAAACTATGCTGCGTTATCTCGTGTACATGCTCCGCATCCGGCGCGTGGAGTTTCGGATCGCAGAGATACCAATCCTCGCCATTCCGCTGTTGATCCTGCTCCGCGACACGGCGCCGCTGAAAACGTTTCAACTCTGGGAAGGCGTCTTCATCTTCTTCCTGCTCTTTGCGTTTGGAGACATGATCAACTGTCTCGCCGATCGCGACCTTGACGCCGTCTACAAGCCGCATCTTTCCGAAGCTGTTTACGGCCTGGGCGTCGGGTTCGTAACCTTTCAGGTAATCGTAACCGCAGTACTCGCGCTCGTCTTATCGTTCCATCTATCGTGGTCCATGAACCGTTGGTTGTTGTTTGCGCTGGTTGCGGTTGGACTTCTGCTCGGCGCGGCATACTCGGTAAAGCCGGTCCAACTAAAAGGGCGCGGACTCGCGCAACTCATTTGTTTGTGGCTCATCATCTTCGTTGGACCAATGCTGTTCGTAGGTCTGCTGGTGGATGAAGTTCCTTCTCTCTCGGTGTTGATATTTGCCGCAGCATACGGAACGCTCCAAATGGGCATCATTCTCGTAAACACAGCCGAAGACTATCCCGAGGATCTCAAGGCAAAAATCACGACGAGTATCGTCGCGTTGGGACTGCATCGCGGAATTACGCTCGCGTTCTGGCTCGTAGTAATTGGCGCAGTTGGCGTGCTGGCCAGCTTGATCTGGATGTTGTGGCAACGGGGATCGGACTTGATCTGGGTGTTAACAACGCTTCCGGCGATCGCCGCCTGCATTTACGTTATCGCCAGCGTTGGCGGGCTGCGGAGTTTAATCCGCGGCGCCAGTCTTGATGACAGTATTCGCACCGTCAAGCAGGCTGCGAAACGGGTACCGTTGTGGGTGACAATCGTCGCGTGGTCATTGCTCGGCGCGAGTTATGCGCTCTTTTACGTGGGTCACAAATGAGGACTATCAGAATCGGCCCACGTGGACAATCGTAAAACTGTCCCACGAGTGCGCAATCTTGTCTAGCGAGCAGCGATACTGCTAGCGCCATGAAACGCTACAATCTTTTCTTATTGACTCTCATCGCTTTGATAGGACTGTGTTCGACCAACGCTTCGGCACAGTTGCCGGATAAGGAACAGGGCGCCGAGCCAGTCGTCGAAAGACCGAGGTTTGCGGAGAAGCCTGCGATCGTCGTGCCCGTAGTAAAGCAGGGACTTACGCCGGCGGTCTACAACGACCCCAACGCAGCACTGCGTTCGGCGAAAATGATCCATGTGAGGTCTACGTCGCTGCTTGTCGGCGTTCCGGTGATCGAAGCGAAACTGCAGAAACGATCGGAGTTCGCCCAACTCTGTCTCGTCATCACCAGGGACGTCGAAGAGGCTGACCTGATCCTCGTCGTAGAACACGACGTCTTCACGAAATATACTTACACCGCGATCCACAAAGACACGGATATCGTGGTTGCAAGCGGCAAGTTGAGTTCGCTCGGCGGAACGGTCGCGGGCAAAGTCGCAAAGAGATTTCTGAAGCAGGTGGTGAAGGCGCGAGGCAGTACGTCGCCGGGATGTCCTCCTAAGCAAGGAGCAACTTCAAGTTCTTTTCCAATTGATCGACATCGACTACGAGGTGGGCCATATGTGGATCTGCTGTTGGATCCTGTGGTGCGCAAGTCTGGTAGAAGTATTTGAAGTCGAGAGCCGAAGATAACGTGAAGTAACAGTTGTTGATGCAGTTGGATTCGTGGCGAAGCTCCAGCACGCTGCCGCCGTCTTGCATGAACATTATGTTTGTCAGTCCGGCACCGTGGTTGGAGACGATGTAGCGCGCTCGCGAACAGATCCGGACCTGCTCCGCGAACGACAACTCTTCCGCGAACATTGTTTCAAATCCGAATCTGCGCACGATGGACGTCACGTCGTCTTCGTTGACGATGCGTCGTTTTCCTGCGCGTCTGCGGCTGATGTAGATCCTTTCGCTTGAATCGCGAGCGTCTCCGTAAGCCGACAACAGCACGTCGCGTACACCGCGAATCGCTTCATCTTTGAAGTGACCTGACGGCGCAGTGTGCGATGGCATCACAAGATTTCGGCATTCCACGAATTCGTCTGGTCTGATGAAGTCGACATTAACAACGCCGAAAGCCGACAACGAAGCACTCACCACGTCAAGCGTTTCAAACTTACCGGGCAGGACCAACAGCGGATCGCTCAACCGCTCACGAACTACGAAAAGACGCGTCAGCACGTCGGTCAACCAGTGGAAGTGTCCGGTGCTCCAGTAATCGGTGATCCATAGCACTTCGCGCTCGATCTTCCGCCGTCGTCGTAAAACGTAATTCTTTGTCAGAAATTTAAACACACTGCGGAGGCGCCACTCGTCGAGGTGGTAAGGAAACGCGAACGACTCCGGCAGTATGCTCGTCCCTTTGAACAGCAAACCCTCCGGGCTCGCCAACACATCGCGAAACCTCAATAACTGCGTTTCAGGAATCACGCGTTCCAGTTCGCCCTCAAACAGCGGCAAATGGTCCTGGTTAAAGTTGACCGGGAGCTTTCGTTTGGCGAGGGTCTCAGCGTAGATCGTGGCGAGGACTTCGGGTTTCATCGCTGGACCGGCAACTGTTTGTTCGTTCTGTCTAGTAGAAAATATTCATTGATCTTGTCGAGGATGATCACGTTCTGCGCACACAGCTCGTAACCGTGATCGTTCAACATCCGAACGATCTTTGACTGACGCGGATCGAGGCCTTCGTCTTCGACGACGACAATCCGCGGTCTGAACCGCTTCCAGTCGTTCGATTCGAGCACCTCGAAGTCGTGCCCTTCGACGTCTACATTCATGAAATCGATCGTCTGCCCAGGCGGCACGTGCTGCTCCAGGATCTCCGCTAACGGGAGCGTCGACACTGGAATCTCGGATCTCACTTGTTCCAGCATCTTAATCTCGCGCAGAAAATCCCGTGAGAAACTGTTCATCGTCGAATCCTCTGCGATGAAGTAGTAAGTCATCGAACCGCTTTCTCGCGACACGCCGACTTCCAGGTTAATGTCTCGCGGCCTGACTTTATCAAACAGTTCTTTACTGCCGGGCCGCGCTTCAATATTAATTCCGTTCCACCCATTCAGATAGAAAAAGTAAGTGTTGGAAAAAAGCGTGGGATGAAAGGCCCCGACGTCCACGTAGAACCCGCTCATCTTGTCCGAGCCGAGGATGTGACGAAGGATCATGTCTTCGCCGGCCGACGAAAACGACGGCGCATACGAATCGTATCCCAGAATCGCGTGCTGAAAAGATCGCTTAAGGCTGAGAGGCAACCACCGTCGCGTCAGGGTTCGCAAACTTGGCATCGTGTTCAGTCGAACTACTTAGACTCTCCTTGGCGTCAAGCGACTTTGACTCGGCATTGGTGCGACTTTGACTCGGCATTGGCGCGACTTTGACTTGGCATTGGTGCGACTTTGACGCGGCTTTGCCGCCTGATGTGCGGCGAGGCTGTGCCTCGCCGTGACGCTGACTTAGCAGTGCGGCTTCGCCGCCGGTTCGGGCTTCGCCCTTTGGGCCAGAGGCCGAACGAGGGGCGCAGCCCCAAGGTCTTATCAGCAGCTGACGGCAAGGCAGAGCCTTGCCTCACATCAGGCGGCGAAGCCGTAATACGCATTCCGTTAGCCGACGAATCCGCGTAGCCATTCACGTTAGGTGGCAGAGAAGTACAAAACCATTTTAGGATCACAGTCTACCTGGAGAGATTAAGCCAAAATAACTGCGTTGCGGTCAAAATGGTTTGCCGGCCCGTTAAACTGACCGCCTAACTGCTCACAAAACTCGGATAAAACCAGTAACCACGATGGCACGGCAGTAGCTTAATCCGAGGTGCGGGCGCGTGCGACCCCAGCAGAGTTCTTGCCCCTTTCAGTACTTCGCTCGATCTCAGCCCAGCACGTCCCGCATAGAAAAATGCTTCTGAACAACTCCATCTCCCACATTACACGCCGGCTGTGGCCGCTTCCCGTTTTTGTAATCCCGACCGCACTCGCTGTCTCTCTACTCACCCCCGGATTACTCGGATCCGCTCTAACCGAGGTTGTTGTCTTCCTGTCAGCTCTCCAAATCGTGACCAACGGCGCTGTGTGGATGTCGTGGAGGAACAGTCAAGAACAACTCACCGGCGTAAAATTCGAGCTCTCAAGTCTGCAAGGCATCGTCGACGTTTCGCGCGACGGCATCATCGGCGTCACCACCGAAGGCGTCATCATGAGTTGGAACCGCGGCGCGCGCGGCATCTACGGGTACACCGCGAAAGAGGCGCTGGGTTCGCCCATCTCGATGCTCTTCGATAATCGTCGCGGACTGGAAGCCACTTCGCTGTTTGACAAAGTCGCACAAGGCGAAAACGTCACCCAGCATGAGATGGTCCATCTCAAGAAGGGCCGCACGCCAATCGATATCTCGTTGACAATCTCGCCGATCATGGACGGCAAATCGATCACAGGCGCTTCGGTCGTAGCTCGCGACATCACAGAACGCAAGCGTGCCGCTGGTTCAATGGCCCAGCAAGCCGCAGCCATGAAAGCCTCGATGGACGGCATGGCGATCATCGATCATACCGGCGTCTGCATTTACATGAACGACGCCTACGCAAAAATTTTCGGTTACGCCGATACATCGCGATTGGTCGGTTCAACCTGGGAGATGTTCTTCTTTGAAGAGGAATTGAATCGTCTCAAAGAACAGATTATGCCGGCCGTTTGGCGCGACGGTTCATGGCGCGGTGAAGCCATCGGACTCAAACTCAACGGCAGCAGCTTGCCGTTGGAGATTTCGATCTCGAGTGTAGACGGCGGCGGACTGGTCCAGGTCGTTCGCGACATCACTGAACGTAAAAAGATCGAAGAAACTCTACGCAACTCTTCGCTGAAAGACGATCTTACGGGACTGTTCAATCGTCGCGGTCTACTGAAACAGGCCGCGCCCTACTTCGACTTCGCGCGCCGTCAAAAAGAAAGTTTGCTGCTCCTCTTCATCGACCTCGACGGCATGAAGAAGATCAACGACGAGTTTGGACACAATGAAGGCGACGCCGCCCTCGTCAGCACTGCTGACATACTCAATCGCAGCTTCCGCAGCTCCGACATCATCGCCCGACTTGGCGGCGACGAGTTTACCGTGCTGGTCACCGATCTCAACACAAACAAAGACGACGCGATCAACCGCCTCCACGAAAATCTCAAAGCCTACAACGAGACCGAGACACGCGGGTTTAAGCTCGCTTTTAGTATCGGCGTGGCCCAACTCGAATCGGAACGCATGACGTGCTTCGAAGAACTGCTCGAACAAGCTGACCAGGCGATGTACGAACAGAAACGTATGAAGCGTCATCGTGCTACGGAGCGCGACCACAGCAAGCGGTTGCGCGAGGCAGAAGCACCGGCGACCGAATCCGCATCGGCGTTCGCACCTAATTCGATTCCGTTCGCTCTCTCGCCGACGTCCAAGTCCAACGGTGCGAGCCACGGCACGTTCGACAACGCGGCGATCGGCATGGCCGTCGTTTCGGTTGACGGCAGTTGGCTGCAGGTTAACGAAGCGCTTTGCAAGCTGCTCGGCTACTCGGAACAGGAGTTACGAGCTACCAGTTTTCAACGACTCACTCACCTCGAAGATCTTCGTCAGGTGCAGTCGTACATCCAGCGCGTACTCGAGGGCTACATCCCAAGTCACGAGCAGGAAAAACGTTACATTCACGAGCAGGGCCATACAGTTTGGGTGCTGTGGCACGTCTCGCTGTTGAAAGACTCAGAGACCGCCGCCAAGCGGTTGTTCTTCCAGGTCCAGGACATCAGCGACCGCAAGAAGGCTGAAGAGAAACTGACGCAGGACACGCTGACCGGCATGCCAAATCGCGCCCGCTTCCACGATCTGATCAAGTTGCGCGTCGCTCGTAAACAGCCGAACAAAGATGGGCATTACGCAGTGCTGCTGCTCGACGTCGATCGATTCAAGCTGGTTAACGACAGTCTCGGCAACGCAAGTGGTGATCAACTGCTGGTCCAGATCGCGCAACGCATCAAGACCTGCCTGCGCCAGGACGACGTGCTCGGCCGCGTTGGTGGAGATGAGTTTGCCGTTCTGCTCGACGACGTGACTGGTGAAGAAGAAGCATGCTCGGTTGCGTCGCGCATTCAACAGGCACTCGCGATTTCGTTCAACCTGTTGGGCCAGGAAGTCTATACGACGATGAGCATCGGCATCGCTGTGGGCGCCGATCATGGTGGCGACACGGTTTCAGATATTCTGCGCGACGCGGAAACCGCGATGCATCGCGCGAAAGACTGCGGCAAGGCGCGCTATGAAGTGTTTGGACGCGACATGCAGGGTGAGTCGATGAGTCGATTGAAGATGGAAACCGATCTGCGTAATGCGTGCGAACGCGGCGAACTGTTCGTCGATTATCAGCCGATCGTTTCGCTTCAGAGTCGCACGTTGATTGGATTTGAAGCGCTGGTGCGTTGGCGTCATCCGGAGTGTGGTCTCGTGCCGCCGAAAGATTTTATTCCCGTGGCTGAAGAGACTGGACAGATATTGACGATCGGACAGGTCGTGCTCGAGTCAGCGTGCCGTCAGGTGCGCTACTGGCAGGAGAATTATCCCGCGGTGCCGCCGCTGTTCGTGAGCGTCAACCTGTCGGTCAAGCAGTTCAATCAACCAGGGCTCGTCGAAAACATTGCGCAACTGTTGCAGGACTTTGAGTTGCCGCCGAGGTGTTTGAAGCTCGAAATTACGGAATCTGTATTCACTGACAACATCGAAGCTGCGGTTGGATTGTTGACGCAATTGCGAAATCTTGGCGTGCAGTTGAGTATCGATGACTTCGGCACGGGGTATTCGAGTTTAAGTTACTTGCAACGCTTCCCGATCGACACGTTGAAGATCGATCGATCGTTTGTGATGCAGATGATGGAAAACGAACAGAACCTGGCGATTGTCCGCACGATCGTCGCCTTGGCCCAGAACCTCGGAATGGATGTGGTGGCCGAAGGTGTTGAAACTGAAGACCAGTTGATGTTGCTGCGAAAGTTGGAATGCGAGAACGGACAGGGTTTCCTGTTCTCGATGCCGCTACGTGATGTGCAGGTCGATCAGTTCATCGCAAGTTGTAACTTCGAAGCTTTTGTCTCAAAAGGCGAGCTCAAACTGGTCGAAACCGAAGCCACGGCGCTAGTGGCTTAGTTGGTAAAAACGTCAGGTCTTTCTTAGCGCCTTCGCGCCCTTTGCGGGATAAATCGTCGTTCGACCTAACCAAGCTCTGGAGTTTTCCCGCAAAGGCGCAAAGGCGCTAAGGAAGTCTCGCAGTTAGCGGCCGACTTCTACAGCGAAACTTTGTAAAGATCGCGCCCGGCGTCATTCACGATCAGAGTATCAGGATCCGTGGTCACATAGTCGAAGGTGCGATAGTCGAGGTAACCAAGGTTCACGCGTTTACAGGTCTGCTCGTCAATACCAGTCGCCATCGTGATCCGGTACCGCGGCACAATGTTACCGTCATCATCAATTCTCCCCGCATAGGCCACATGGGCCAGGTGGGCTGCAATACAAAGGTTTTCCCGAAGCTCTTGTGAAACTCCAAGCATGTCGCGCACGCTTTCAAGTGGGGCATAGCCATATTTTTCGATCAACACGCCATGTGTCTTTGAAAGCCTACTTAGATGTGGAGCAAAAATGATCAACTCGCCGCCGTCCTCGACGACCGCGCCGAGTTTGTAACTCGCCTTTCCGCCGACCCACAGTTCATCGTAGTGGGGATCGAGAAGTGCGATCACCCGCCGGAACTTTCTTCCGGTGTAACGAATGTGAACCTCGCGGCTGACCGCGGCAGCACGCCGGAACGCCTCGCGAATATCGCCAGTGAAAAGCGCGTGAGTGATCAACTGTCCGTCACTCCCGCGCGAAACGACCGAGTTCAAAGAGATGATGCGAGCAGGCACGAAATTCGTAGCCGCTTCAATCAACTTGCGGGTCGGTGTCTCAACCTGGCCGATCGTGTTTTCAATGCCGGCGAGCGCGCCGAGCCAGTGAGTGGTGTGAGTTAACTCCGGTCCCGCAACGCCGGGGAAAAAATACTTCGCTCCTCCCGCAAACCCCGCGACTTCGTGCGGCACCGTCGCGCCAAAAACAATCACCGTGTCGTAAACTCGCGCGCCCACCAACCGGTTGATCGTCACCGGAACAGAGTAATCAATCAGACCACCCGTTAGCGAAATCAAAGTCTCAGCGCTCAATTCTCCCAGCGTGACGATCTCATCCGCGTTATTCCATTGATGATCAAATATCTGTCCCGCGAAGTGATCGTCGCCGATCTTTGTGCGCTTTTGCGCGTCAGTCATGGGCGGATGCGTGCCTTGCGCAACTAGCGCATCAAAGCAAGCAACCCCACGCTCTCTCAAAAATCGATCTGCAATAGGAAACAGTAAATCCGTGTTATCGTCGCGGGTCTTATCCGGAATGATGGCGAGTACGCGTTCGCCTCGTTGGACCACAGCGAGCGCGTCGTGAATGATTCTGAGGGTACCCATCGCACCTCATCTCCCGAGCCAACCACCATCGACGACCAACACATGTCCGTTAACATAGTCACTCGCAGGAGACGAAAGAAACACTGCCGCGCCGCCGAGATCTTCAGGTTCGCCCCAGCGTCCGGCGGGAATCCTTTCGAGGATCTGCCGGTTGCGCGTCTCGTCTGCTTGAAGCGCAGCCGTGTTCGCAGTGCGCATGTAGCCCGGTGCGATCGCGTTCACGTTGATTCGATGTTTGGCCCATTCGTTGGCAAGCGCCTTTGTAAGTTGGGCCACACCGCCTTTCGCCGCTGCGTAGGCAGGAACTGTGATCCCACCCTGAAACGAAAGCAACGACGCAATGTTGACGATCTTCCCGCCGCGCTCGCTCTCGATCATGTGCTTGCCTGCGAGTTGGCAAAGACGAAACACACTCGTCACGTTTACCTCCAACACTGCCGCCCAGTCTTCGTCTGCAAACTCAACCGCAGGCGCGCGACGAATGATCCCTGCGTTATTGATCAATATGTCGAGACGTCCAAAATGATCGATCGTTTCTCCGATGAGATGTTTGGCAGTTTGTGGTTGGCCCAGATCACCGGTTAACGCATGGGCTTGCTTGATCTTTTGGCAGGTTGCGTGAGGTGAATGAGTGTTGCCGTGGCAAGCTACTCTAGCGCCGGCTTCGCCAAGCGCGATGGCGATAGCAGCGCCGAGACCGGTTGAGGCCCCTGTAACAAGCGCAACGCGATCGTCAAGTCTAAACACAGATCACAAGAAATCTTCCCGCACGGGTGTAAAAATGTCGATCAGCACCACCTCTTCATCCATCATCGTCGCACCGTGCCAACACTGCGACGGAAAATGTAGCACATCGCCGGCCTTCGCGATCTGTTCCTTGCCTTCGATGAAAAACCGCACCTTGCCTTGTTCGACGATCGTCATCTGCTCGTGCGGATGATCGTGCTCGGGAGTCACCAGGAACGGTTTGAAACGAAAGCGACAGATCATCATCTGATGGCCCACGAGCATCTGACGCTCGATTCCGTCCGACACGCGCTCGACCGGAATGTTGGACCAGTTCAGGTGACGGGCTAAACCATTGGGACCGCCATTAGCGCTATTGCCGTTTCCGTTTGAATTGTCAGACATTTCGATTTCTCTATTTTTTGTCACTGACTGCTTCGAGTCCCGATCCACCGGCAGCGTATTCCGGCTGCACATTCACGACGCCGTAAAGTCGATCTTCGCCTTCTCTGATCGCCGCCATCATCCACAGAAAGTTGATCTGTCCGCCGGGCGCGGCCACGTTCGGATGATATCCCTGAGGCATCAACACACAGTCGCCTTCGCGGACGACCTGGACCAACTCAGGATTCTGCGGATCCGTGTAGACAAACTGCACGCCGAACGACGGCGCGGGCATGTCGATAAACAGATACGCCTCTTCCAAAAGTTTCGAGTGCTCGTGCGGCGGCCATGACGTCCAGTTACCGGGAGTTGAGAAAGTGACGCCCGCCATGATCCGCCCGGCTTCGACGTTCGCGCCGATCAGCACGTTGAGATCTCTTTCCGCGGGAGGCTTGCCGGCGATCAAATGGAGGCGTGGGTTCTCGCGCACTTCCTTGTACGAAACAAATTTGAGCTCGTACCGTTTCGCGACGGGAGCTGAAACTTCAGCGAGATCGCAACCGGCGTCGCCCACCGGTTCAACTTCAATCTGCGAATCGCGCGGAACGTAAATCGCGTCGTACTGGTTCAGTTGAAACGATTCACCGCCCGTTGTGACCTTCGCGCTGCCCCTGAGACAAATCAATCCTGTTTCGTGATCGTTGTTGGAAAACGTCTCCGCCGCACCGCCGGCGTTGATGGTTATGCGGCCGTAGTGCAGGAAGCGCGCAGCTGTGTCGCCGGGCTTCACTGCGGTTCGCCGCCCTTTCCCTTCGTGCGTCTTCGGCACGAAACAAGTGTCGGGTCTGATTGGGTTCTGCTTTGGTTCCGGTGTCATTGAAAACTCCCTCAGTGCGATTTCGGGGTCAACCTTAATCGATATTTGAGCGGTCTTTTCGGGTCTACCACAATATTCTGAGCTTCAAACGTAAGATGCAATGGTATTGCGCCTTTTACGCCGCGTCCGAGTGGTCCATCGCCTGTCGCGACGATCGAAGCACGCGGTTTAAATGTTACCGCGGAAAAATATACCTCTAAAGAACCCGCGTTCGACGTGAATCGTGATGTCAAATCTGTGTTTTCTACCCTGCTGTGCGTCGTCGGCACAGCCATACGCCAGCTCTTGATTGTAACCGGCTGTTTTGAACTCAGTGTTTCCTCGCGCACCAGCGTGCCGTTTTCAATCCGCCAGACCACCACACTTTCAAGACCAACGTCCTGCAACTCTCCGGATTTTTTACCCACCACCGCCCATCGATTCCAGCGAACGCGCAGGCTGCGACCATCCGCTCCCGGCTCGATTTCATCAGCGCCGTCTGTCGTCACAACCACCCGACCGTCCGCGAGTTCAATATAAGGCGTCGCCACCGGATAAACCTGTTCGACCGGCGCCGCAAGACCCGGCAATCCATGCGGCGCGGGCAGATAGTCGGAAATTCCGGGTCTTGGGCCAGTGGTGAGCGGCAACGCAAACCGCAAATCTCCCTGGCGCACAACCCAAACACCCGCTGCTCGTTCAGGCGCCTTCCGAAAGAACTCAAACCGCGCAACCGGACGCAACGCCGGCACGGTGGGAAACGTCGTTACGCCTTCCTTCTCCAGCGCGTTTACGATCGGCGTGTGCGAGTTCGCCAGTTTACCGAAGAAGCCGGTCGTCTGTTGCCACTCGCGCTCGCGCGAAATGTACGCATAGTTTCCGCGTCCAAAAGCAAAGATCGAAAGCAGATGCCGCTCGGCGTTGTAGTCATGCAGCAGGTAATTCCAAGCCTGGTAATAAAGCGCGGCGATGTCTGCGAGCGACGCTGGCCGGAACTCCGGATGCAACGCGAGAAAACCGACGATCTCCGGCGTGTCGAGATAACTGACGACGCCCTGGCTTCGGCCCCAGTTGTAACCGTA